>CAYSUV010000001.1:0-810 GCA_964434275.1 Hadarchaeota archaeon (SeqCode)
CCGCGTTGATTTTATTCAATCAAATTCGACATATTGAGTTCTTTTAGTTTTTCTTTGGTTGGCCCTTCTTTGCTCCAACCTCTGAGTTCATAGTATTTGTCGATTGTTTTTTGTAGTTCTTTTTCGGGCACTGGTTTATCTGCACTAGGTCCTTCCGGTAGTGGGGTCTCGAATCTTTTTGGTAAGCGGTCTTTTTCTCTCCCGATACCGTCTCTGCTTGCAAGTAATTTTAGAAGGTTGAGGTTGCGTTCCCCTATTTTTAGCATTTCGTTTTTGCTGATTTTTTTACCCGTAATTGCTTGTATGATTTTTCTTATTTGTGGATAGGTGTAAGCTCCGCGGAAGTAAGCTACCCAAGCTGTGTAAGCGCAAACAATTGTCGAGTTGGAGAAGGAAACTATTTCTTCATAACTTTTGCAATATTTTGGTTTGGATTCAAGATCAAATCTGTCGATAGGCTCCTCTATTTCCAGTTCTTCCGGGTGTTTTTTGAAAGTGTCGTGAAAAACTTCCATGTGGTTAGCTCCTCTAGGCGTTGTAGCATAACTGAGAGCTAATGCGTTCTTACCTCGGGGTTCATGCATTGGGATTTCTTGGCCTTTTACTTCCATCGCAAAATCAGCGTCAATCTCTTCAGCGACCTTATCAATTCCATCAGCTAACATATCACCTATGCCTTCACGTCTAGCAATTTTATCTATCATATTCGCTAAACTCTCAGCATCTCCCCACTCGATATCTTCGTCAATCAACCCTTTTTCGGAAGCTTCCATCAAGAAAGCAATTGTATTACCTGTACTGATAGTGTCT
>CAYSUV010000001.1:820-22056 GCA_964434275.1 Hadarchaeota archaeon (SeqCode)
ATTCGGTTCTTACTACTCTTTTACACCTTACCGGACAGCCTGCACAAGTATCTCTTTCCTCCAAAATTTTCTTATACATTTCTTCTCCACTAATTTTTTCCGCACCATCAAAAACCCCTTTTTGGAAATTTTTTGTAGGGAGAATCCCCGTTTCATTTAAACCTGTAACCCCTCCTGCAGAACCATATTTACCCCAGTCTATTGCGGGAGACAAATTCTTAACATATTCCGATTGAACCACTTTTAGTTCTTCTTTATCATCAATTGGCTTCTCCAAACTACCTTTAACTAAAACAGCTTTCAATTTCTTCGAACCCATCACTGCGCCAAATCCTGGTCTTCCTGCCGCTCTATTTCTATCGTTAATCACGCAAGCGAATTTGACTAGATTTTCTCCACCCAAACCGATACTCGAAACTTTTCCACCCCCATGTTTATCTTTCAAATCCTCTTCCACTTCCGCGACATCTTCCCCCCAAATATTCCCAGCGTCGTGAATTTCCCCGGCTCCTTCAATCAAAGTTATATATTTTGGAGAATCAGCCACCCCTCTCACCATAATTCCGTCATACCCAGATTTTCCAATTTCATGAGCGAAAAATCCTCCAGCATAAGAATCGTTCACACTTCCCGTTTTCGGGGATTTCGCCATTACTACATGTCTACCCCCGCCAGGAACCCCGGTGCCTTGTAAAGGACCTGTTGCAAAAATCAAGATATTTTCTTTGCCTAGAGGATCTTCTCCGCCTTCTAGCTCTTCCCAGAGTATTCTTGCACCGAGTCCACGTCCTCCTAAGTATTTTTCCATCCATTCTTCAGGAATTTTGTAGTCTTGGACTTTGTTGTTTGAAAGATTAACATCTAAAAATTTTCCAAAAAAACCTTTCACTTTATCCCGTTGAAAAAAATAGTTTTTTAAAGATTTTAACTTTTGTTTGAAGCTGGTTTTTTTCTTGGAATTTTTAGCGGTTTTTCAGCAGGTAATCGACTGTTACGATGATTGTTCCGAAAATGCCGATAGTTATTCCGATTAAGAATAGTAACCAGTGTACTATCGTGCCGATATTTAGGGTCGATTGAATGGCGTGTACGATATAGTGAGATAAAACATCAGTGATTAGAGTTGGGATAAGCAATAGCTCTTTGTTTAGGATTGCTATTGATTTTTGAAGAGAAACAAATTTGACGATAGCTCCTAAAAAGCTGACTGCAGTTCCTCCTGCGATTAAAATTTTGCCAAAACTCGATTTAACTCCAGTTTCAAGATGGGTTTTCCCAGTCTCAATAATTCTTAACGGTACCCAGCCAAAAACAAAAACACTAGTCCCTATTATGAGTGATTTGAAAAAGGTATTTGTCCAGGACAAGTACCATACCAGAAAAGGACCTCTAATGCTGCACACACCCATGACCAGAATCGTCAAAATAAGAAGAGGAGATAGAGACGAAAACAACTGAGTCGAATGAGAAAAATTTCGATTGTATAGAAAGAAAATCGATAACACGAGAATAAACAGGAGTAGCGAAACTCCGAAAAATAGTGTGATATAGGGCGCTGAGAAAAAAGTAAAAACTGCAAAACAAGTTATCAAAATCCCGAAAATTAGAACACTCAAAATACCACCATGGAGACCGGAAACTCCATTTATTTTCGCTCCGGTCAACGAGAATGTTCCCTGCCACAATGCTTTGGAGATATTTTTTCCAGGGTAGTCTGGGGTTCTTTTTTGCAAGGGATTGCTTCCGAGGAGGAAGGAAAACAAAATTATAACTAGGAGAGCTCTTGCCATCCAAATCATATTAGAACTTTTTTGGGCTCTTGACGCGAATCCTTCAGCCTCTTTGAAGTAAAATGATGGGAAGTTCAGATTCTTAGTGTACTTGGATACATGTTTTTTCTTTTCAATTTCGAAATTATCTAAGGCGTTTCTCCATTCTTTGAAAGATTCTCGATTTCCAGTTTCTAACCATTCGTAATATTTAAGGTAAAATTTTCGGTACCAAGCGAAAGTAGTGAACAAGCTCTTTTCATAGTTCAGTGATTTCAACATCAAATCGTACTTTTGCTCTCCATAGTCCAATCTGTTTTCTAAACCCGAAACACTTTTTTTCATCTTTTTTACTTCATGAACGGCGGAAAATCCTTCTTCGACGGCCCCCTCAACATTGTCACGGGTCGGATAATAGACTACGCTTAAAACGCTGGTAGCGCCGCAAACCCGATCCCAATTAAAAATCCACATCATAGGGGTCAGTTCGAGACCGCCTGCTTTGACATACTTCCCGGCGAATTCTTTAATATAGAAACCTTTTTTCATTGCGTCTCTAGACGATAACAACATCCGAGAAATATTCTCTACTACGACAGGATCATCCCCAAAATTTTTCACAACCCAAGACTTTGTAATCGAACCAATGTTGCGATAAGGGTCCCAAGCAAGTCTAGAAGTAGCAAAAGTATTAGCATCAATAAACAACCAAAAACCATGAAAAGGATAGATAGACATAGGACTTGACCTTATAGGACCACCATCTTGATTCCAAATCCATGTTCCTACAGCATTAGTATTCTCAACCGCATACTTCAGAGCAGCTTGATATATAGGCCCTGTATAGTTTGGAAAGGCTGAAAATCCTTCGAATTCTCGCCTCGCTTGAAGTTCCACCATTCTTTTTTGTTTTCCTGTTTCTAGAGTAGGGTTTAGCGGCAGGTAGCTGAAAAAATCACTCATGCAGTATTTTGTTGATATGATAAGGTTTGGACTATTTATGTTCTCTAAGACTTTTCGATAAGTTTTTGGATTTGTGTGAAAGTCTCCGATTTCACCTACGTAAACCGACCAATTTCTCAAAATCAGATTTTTGTTAACATTTTCAAAAGCGGGTAACAGTCCCTTTATCATCGCTTGAGTCGATTCGAGAGTTTTAACATGAAGTTCGCTTCTGTAATCCCAACCAGAAATATTATAAGCTCCTCCTGCTTCACCGATTCTAATCATCATAGCGTCTGCTTCTGGAATCTTAGCGAAAAGCTCTCTTATTCCTTTCCTATAAACACTCCAAAAATCATCATCGGAAGGTCTGACACCACCAAATCTATCCTCGAAATACTCCTCCAAAGGAGTAGTCAGAGCCACCATATCTGTTTTCAAAACAATATCTACACCCAGATTATCAGCGTACTGAAAAAGCTCCCTAAACCTATCCCGCAAAACATCCTGCCGCTCTCTATAAATGTTGTTGGGTCCATAAACTGCGTATCCGTTCTCTACTCTATCAAAATTTATAAACTTCAAAAAACCGCTGATCACAATTCTGTTGTATCCTAAGGAAATCATCCGCTGAACATATTTTTTGAAATCTTCTTTCACTTCACGAAAAGCTTTTCCTTTTACAAAAGGAGGTTCGGCCGAGACCACATTTTCGAATCTTTGTGGGTTCATGGAGTAGTTTTGCCACCAGACATCTCGGTTAGGTTCGATTCCTACTCCCCCCAAATCAACCATTCTGATATTTAATGCAGGGGTAGAAGTGTAATTCGAAGAGAATAGATTTTCTATATTTATTGTTTCGCCAGTGATTATTTCGTCGGAGAGATGATAAATTCCGAAAGCGTCTCCTAGTTCGCTTCCGCCTGTAATAGCTAAGACTTTCTGGTTGTCTTTTTCATAACTTTTTAGGGTGTAAGAGTCGTGTGATAAGTTCTCGTTTGAGGTAATATTTCTAGGGATGAAAGAGTTTCTTTCTGGAGATCCTATTGCAATTATTTTTCCTGAAACATTTGACGAGGAGGGAGAGGAGGGATATAAGATGTCTATATTTTTTCCACCCCTGTTTTCTATCGATTTTTCTAAGGTTTTCAAAGATTTTTGATAAAGTGGGGTTTTCAAGGCGTTTTCAGGGGCTATGATGGCATTGATATTGGGAAGGGGCGCGGGGTTAGAATAAGGTTTTACTTGTGGGTCGGCTGTGTCAGGTATATTTTTTGGCTTGTATTTTATTTTCAATTTTTTGCTTAAAGTTAGTCCTGCAAGACTGCTGATGGTTAGAAGTATGATAAGATAGGTAAGCACGATTTTTTTATTTCTGGAAAGATTCATTTTTTCACGAAATTGTTTTTACAGGACTGGTCTAAAAATACTGCAGTTTTCACTTCTTGTTTTTCAAATATTCCATGATGGTTGAGTGTTCTTTTTCCCCTATTTTAGTGCTCTTTTCCAAATAATCAACAAGTTCCGTAATTGTATAGCAAGAATGTAACTGTATTCCACTTTTTCCTAGTTTTTCTTTTGCTCCTTCTTCTCTATCCAAGACTACTATTGCGTGTTTCACTTCCCCTCCTTCTTCACGAACTGTTTCAACTGCTTCTTTCACGCTCCCTCCTGTCGTTGTAACATCGTCAACTAGTACCACTTCGCCCCCTTGAAATTTTCCTTCTACCCCTTTTTTCCGCCCGTGGGGTTTTTTCTCTTTTCTAACATAAAGCAGGGGCAAACGTAATTTTTGACTTATTAGAGTAGCAAGAGGTAATCCGGCGGTTGGAACTCCGGCGATTTTAAAATAATCTTTGTTTATCTCCTCTTTGATTAAATCGGTGCAAAAATCAGTAACTTTATCAAATAAGTTAGGATGGGATGGAATCACCCTCAAATCTACATAATAAGGGCTAGTTTTACCCGAAGTCAAGGTAAATTCTCCAAACTTAATCCCGTCAATCTCATATAAACTAATTGCAATCCCTTTCTCCCTTCCAATACTTTCTCTTGAATCGCTACCCATCCTAAGCTACTCCTCTATAGTTTTGTTGATTTGATTCCTAATTTCGGCCGCAGAATCTCTCGGAGAACTGGAGGTGTAAATGGCGCGTCCAACAATCTCATAATCCGCGCCAAACCGTATCGCATCGCCAGCTTTTCCTCCCTGTGCGCCGATTCCAGGAGTTAAAATCAGCAAGTTTTCACCCGCTCTCGACCGGAGATTTTTGATCTGATCAGGTCTGGTTGCTGGTCCGATTATCCCTGTTGCGTTTATTTCTTTTGCTAGGTCTAAGATTTGTCCGCTTACTGGTTGGATGAATTTTTCTCCTCCGGGATGCGACATGTTTGAAACTACGAGAACTCCCTTTCCGTCATTTATCTCTGCTGCTTTTGTAATTGCTTCGAGACTATCTTTGCCTGTAAATCCGTGGGCAATTACTGCATTAGCTCCTGCTTCGTATGCTCGGCTTGCGATTTGTCGGCTTATGTGTGGGATGTCTGCAATTTTGAAGTCTGCGATAATAGGGACTGAAAAATTTTCACTTATTTCTGTTATTATTTTTAATCCTGTTTTAAGGACCAGAGAGTATCCTATTTTAACTCCTGCAATGTATTCAGAAGTTTCTTCCAAAATTTTTAGGCATTTTTCTCCGACCTTTCCATTTTCGGTATTTTCTTCGGAGACATCAAGAGCTAGGATTAGTTTCGATTTATTTTCTTCTGTCTTTTCTTTTATTGTTTCTCTGAATTTTTCTCCGACCAATTTTACCTACTCCGAGAATTGCTCAAACAATTCGTCTTCTTCCGTTATTCTTTCACAATATGTGCAACGCAATCTTATTGGAGTTTCGCTAACTACTTCAAATCTTAACTGAACCGGTTCGGAAGTATTGGTGATACAAGCAGGATTGGAGCATTCAACGACTCCTTCTATTATTTCAGGAAGTTCGACTTCTTTCTTCTCAACCACTTCAAAATTTTCAATCACGTTGATGGTGGCAGTTGGTGCTACCAAAGCTATCTTATTGACCTCTTCTTCTTCTAATTTCCTACCTTCAATTTTTACAATATCTTTTTCGCCATGTTCTTGACTCGGTACATTCATTAAGACTGAAACAGTATCCTCCGTACCTGGTGTTATCCCTAAAATCTCCAGAACAGTCAGAGATCTTCCAGATGGGATGTGATCAATTACAGTTCCAGCTTTAATCTTGCTAACTCTCAATTTTTCTTTGTCTTCCATATTATCACATCAGCAGTGATAGTAGGGCCATTCTTACTACGACTCCTGAGAATACTTGGTCGAAGTATTTCGCATGTTTTGATGAGTCGACCTCTGGGTCGATTTCATCTATTCTTGGCAACGGGTGGAATAATCTTAGTTCGTCTTTGGCTTTTTCGAGTAGTTCCGAGTCTACTTCGTAGACATCTTTGACTTTGTTGTATTCTGATAGGTCTGAGAACCTTTCTTTTTGTATTCTAGTTACATATAGTACGTCTAGTTCCGAAAGCACTTTCTCAATACTTGAAGTTTCTTCGATTTCTCTACCTTTACCTTTTAGATCTTCGACTATTTCGCTCGGCATTTTCAGGCTTTGAGGCGAGATAAGATAGAGTTTATTATCAAACCTAGAAGCTGCGTAGGCTAATGAGTGCACAGTTCTACCATATTTCAAGTCTCCAACAAGACCTATATCGAGATTTTGTATTGTCCCGAAGCTTTTGTTAATACTGTATAGGTCTAGCAAGGTTTGTGTCGGGTGGTGTCCTGCACCGTCGCCAGCGTTTATGATTGGTACTTCCGCAACTTCGGAAGCTAATTTTGCAGAGCCCATCTGTGGATGTCTTAATACTATTGCATCGCAATAATTCTCAACGGTTCTGATTGTGTCTGCTAGAGTTTCTCCTTTGGCAACGGAACTGACTTCTGGTCGTGAGAATCCGATTGTGCTGCCTTCAAGTCTTTGTATAGCGGATTTGAAGCTTAGTCTGGTTCTGGTACTTGGTTCAAAGAATAGCATTCCTAGTATTTTTCCTGCCAAGAGGTCGGAAATTTCTTCTCCTTTGGCTATAGGTTCGAAGTTTTCGGCTTCTGAGAAGATTTTTCGGACATCTTCTTTTGTTAGTTCTTCAAACGAGACTATATTTTGGCTGCTTAATTTCAATACGACCCTGCCTGAAATTGCGCATTATTTTAATTAAATATTTCCTCTCTATCTAAAAGGGGTACCTTGAAAAAAGTTGATCTCTGTCTTGAGAATTGTAAGATAATCGCTCATAATTCTTTGGTGGAAGCGAGTGTAGCAATTGATGAGGGTAAGATAGAATCGATCTCCAAAAAACCTTCGCTTCCCGATTCATATGAGACGATTGACTTGAAAGGTAAACTCGTTTTACCAGGGATAGTGGATGTCCATGTACATTTTAGAGACCCTGGTTATACTGAAAAAGAAGATTTTTCCACAGGTTCTAGAGCTGCGGTTGCCGGAGGGGTGACAACTGTTTGCGACATGCCTAATACGTCTCCCAGAACCGATACTAGTGAAAAATTTAGAGAAAAAAGGAAAATAGCGGAGAAAAAAGCCTATGTCGACTTTGGTTTGCATGGCATGTTATCTTCTTCCATTGAGGAGGGTAAAAAATTGCTTAATGAGGGAGCTGTTTCTCTTAAACTTTATCCAGATGTTTGTGATGATTCAAATTTCTCTGAAATCGATGACGACCAATCCATAATTACAGTCCATCCGGAGGATCCTTCCTTTCTGAACGAAACTTTAGATTCGAAGGATGTCGATGGGTTTATTTCGGCACGACCGGATAAGGCTGAAGTCTCGGAAATATCTAAAATATTGAGCATGGTTACAAAAGTTCAGCCTCATTTTTGCCATATTACTACTGAGAAATCTTTGGATATTATCTCTAAGGCGAAAGGTGGTAAGGATATTTCTTGTGAAGTGACCCCACATCATTTGTTTTTAGATCGTTCTCATCTCAGAGAATATGGGACTATGGCAAAGACGTATCCTCCTTTACGTTCAGAATTGGATAAGGAAAAGCTTCTCTTTGGACTTAAGAAAGGTTTAATAGACGTAATAGCCACCGACCATGCGCCGCATACTCGTGAAGAAAAGAATAATGATATGAATGAAGCTCCTCCAGGGATAGCAGGTATAGAAACATCACTACCTCTAATTTTTACACTCGTAAAAGAAGGCAAACTTTCACTATTCAATCTAGTAGAATCAATGTGTTTAAATCCTGCAAGAATTTTCGGACTTAGAAATGAAAACAATATTCAAAAAGGAGTTTTGACCCCAGGCGCTGATGCGGACATCGTAGTTCTAAATCAAAACAAAACTTGGAAAATAAAAGGAAAAAACTTACACGGAAAAACAAAATTCACACCTTTTGAAGGTAAAAAAGTAGAAGGGAAACCAGAACTAACGCTAGTGAGAGGAGAAAAAATATACAGAAAAGGAAAAATACTGGGTGAAAAAGGATATGGAAAATTCATCTCCCGTAGAACATAGACCAACAGTAGTTCCTATCACTAATGTCACGGAAGAAACTCCAAAAATAAGAACAATTTATACAAAAGCACCTAAAATTGCTTCATCCACAAAACCAGGACAATTCATAATGATCTGGGTAATAGGAACTGACGAAATCCCCATGGCAGTTTCAACAGCTAGAAAAGACGGAACCATCAGCTTCACAGTAGAAAAAATTGGAGATGCCACCAAAAAGTTGCACGAACTTAAAAAAGGAGACCTTATCGGCATCCGAGGCCCTTATGGTAATGGGTTTGATTTGTCAGGCGATGAGATTTTAATAATTGGAGGTGGGTGTGGTATGGCGCCTCTTGCTCTCACGGTTGAAAAGGCAGTGGATGAAGGAAAGGATGTCACAGTTGTTATTTCCGCTGAGACTAGTGAAGATTTGTTGTTTGAGTCTAGGATTGATGATTTAGACGTTGAGTTGTTGTTGAGTACGGAGGACGGTTCTGCAGGTGTTGAAGGAGTTACTACAGATGTTTTGGAAGAGATATTGCCTGAAAAGGATTTTGATTCTTGTTTGGTTTGTGGGCCGGAGTCGATGATGGGTGCTGTTGCTGAGTTAGTTGAGGGTTGTGATATTCCGATGCAGTTGAGTTTGAATAGGTATATGAAGTGTGGTATTGGACTGTGCGGTTCTTGTTCTTTGGACCCTTCAGGTTTGAGGGTTTGTGAGGAGGGTCCTGTTTTTAGTTATGAGGAGATTAAGGATGGGGAGTTTGGGAAGTATAAAAGAGATGCTGCCGGGACGAGGACCGAATTTTAAACTTTTAATGTGCTTTTCCTACCAGGTTTTCTATGTTTCTGTCTTTAAGCTCTTCTTTTGCTTCTTCACAAACTTTTTCAAATATTTCTAAATCTCTCCACATAATTCCGGTCCCTATTTCGACGGCGGAAGCACCTGCTAAAATATATTCTAAAATGTCTTCTCCTGTTGTAACCCCTCCTGAGCCCACTATTGGAATATCGACTTCTTCAAAAATTTCATAAACCAAACGAATCCCTACTGGTTTGATAGCAGGGCCTGAAAGTCCGCCTGTTTTATGTCCTAGGATTGGTTCTTCTGCTGTTGTGTCTATCGTCATTCCAGGTAGTGTGTTGGTTAGTACTATCGCGTTGGCGCCTGCTTTTTCAACTGCTTTTGCTACATTTACTAGGTTATGGATGTGTGTGTTTCCCGGTAGTTTTGCCCATATCGGTGTTTTGAGGTTTTTACTAATACTTGT
This sequence comes from Hadarchaeota archaeon (SeqCode), assembly GCA_964434275.1. Lineage (GTDB taxonomy): Archaea > Hadarchaeota > Hadarchaeia > Hadarchaeales > JAGGTB01 > CAYLJV01. Next base: position 10,358 of record CAYSUV010000001.1, read on the forward strand.
GATTTTCGATGCAAGATTAGGGGTTTGTCCGATTAAGGAGAGGCTTTCTGCGTGGGGGCAGGAAAGGTTTAGCTCTATAGCATCAACTTCAGCGTCTTCCATTCTTTTAGCTAATTTTTCGTAATCTTCACGATTTTCACCGAAAATACTGCCTATTACTGTTCCACCTGCTTCTTTCACGGGTTCGATTTCTTTAATCATATTTTCTATTCCGGGGTTTGGTAGACCCATAGCGTTGAGTAATCCGTGGGGAGTCTCCACAACGTTTGGCCCTCGATACCCTTTTCTGGGTTCTAACCCTACTGTTTTTGTGATTACTCCGCCGGGTCCAGATTTCCAAACTCTTTTTAAATTCGAACCTGTTTGTCCTAGGATTCCAGCGGCTAGAAGAGTTGGGTTTTTGAGTTTGAGGTTACCAACATTTATGGAGAGATCGTTTTCGGACATCAATTTTTGTTTGTTTTAAGTTCTTAATAGGTTCTTTAGGGGTTTTTTTACGGAAATTTTTTTAGGTTGGTTTAACCTCACTCTTTCTGTATGACAAGATTCTTGTTTGTGACCGGGGGAGTGCTTTCAGGGATAGGAAAAGGAGCCGTTGCGGCATCAGTGGGAAGGTCATTCCAGTTCAGGGGGCTGGATGTTGACATGATTAAGATAGACCCTTATTTGAATGTAGATCCTGGAACTCTTAACCCGATAGAGCACGGGGAGGTTTTTGTCACTGATGATGCATGGGAGTTTCAACCTTCTGAGGACTCTTCTTTCACGATTGCTGAGATAGATCAGGATTTTGGAACTTACGAAAGATTTTTAGACAAAACAATGCATCCGAGAAATAATATTACTAGTGGACAAGTTTATCTGTCGGTTTTACTACAGGAGAGAGCAGGAAGTTATCTAGGACGTACGGTGCAGATTATTCCGCATGTGACTGACGAGATAAAGGATAGGGTAAGAGCTGTAGCGGAGAGAAATAATCCTGATATATTGATATCAGAAATTGGAGGAACCGTTGGGGATATTGAAGCAAGTCCTTTCCTTGAGGCGATTAGACAACTAAGATTGGAGGAAACGGATGATTCAACAGCATTAATACATGTAACATTAGTTCCTTATTTGGAAACTATAGGACAATTGAAGACGAAACCCACTCAACATAGCGTTAAAACTCTATTGTCGGCGGGTTTACAGCCAGATATGTTAGTTGGTAGGAGCGACAGAGAGCTTTCCGATGCTGCACAGGAAAAAATCAGTCTCTATAGCAATGTCCCTAAAGAAGCTGTGATTTCCGATCCTAGGATGGACATTCTTTACGAACTCCCCTTACTATTTGAAAAACAAGGTGTAGGTGACTATCTTTGTGATATTTTAAGAATTCGAGCTAGAACGCCCTATATTTCCGATTGGGAAGAAACTGTAAAAGAGTTCAAAGAAGCCGATGAAAAAGTCCGAATAGCGATGCCTGGAAAATATACTCAAATCTTAGATAGCTATATAAGCATTAATAAGGCTTTGAAACATTCCGCTGCTAGACTAGGCGCAGATTTAGAGATAGAGTTTGTTGATACGGAGCCTTTCGAAGATAATCCGTCAGAGCTTGAGGTTTTAGAACAATATGATGGAGTAGTTTTGACACCAGGTTTTGGAACAAGAGGAGCTGAAGGTATGATTAAAGCTTCTAGAAAGGTTTTATCCACAAATATCCCGTTTTTAGGAATTTGTTTCGGAGCACAATTACTTTTCATCGCCTTTTGTCGGGAGAAGGGACTTGAAAATGCGAATAGTACAGAAGTTGACTCCGAAACACCACACCCAGTTGTTGACTTACTGCCTGAACAAAGAGAGATTTCCAAAAAGGGAGGCACGATGAGGTTAGGAGGACAAGAAATCACTATAAAGCCAGGTACCAGAATGCACGAAGCTTACGGCTCAGAAAAAGTCGTAGAACGGTTCCGTCACAGATACCATCTCATACCCGAGTATGTCGAGCGAATGAAAGATGAAGGACTAATACTCTCAGGAACTGATGAGGAAGGAAGAATTGTAAACGTTGTGGAATTGGAGGGTAATCATTGGGTGGTAGGAGTTCAGTTCCACCCAGAATTCACTTCAAGGCCCGGCGATCCAAATCCGGTCTACCTTTCTTTCATAGAAGCTGTATTGGGACACAAAAGAAGTTCTGGTTCTGAAATGTCAGGAAAAGAGGATTTGGGTATTAAGAGTGTTGATTCCTAGACTTCATTAGTATTTTATTAGCGTAGTTAGTAAATCTCTTAACAGGATGTTTGAGGGATATTCTTGAGTTCTGAGGAGGAAGCTGCCAAAATTTTGAAAGATTCAAATTTTACAGTGGCTTTTACAGGTGCAGGTGTTTCTACAGAAAGCGGAGTCCCTGATTTTAGGAGCCCTGGAGGAATTTGGGAAAGATTTGATCCTGATCTTTTCACTATTCAGAGATTAAGATCGGACCCTGAAGGAACTTGGAAAAAACTCGTTCAAGTTAGTGAGGAAATGATTGACAAGGATATAAGTCCTAATCCAGCTCATTTGGCGCTTTCCGAACTTGAAGGTATGGGATTGTTAGAAGCTGTGATAACTCAAAATGTGGACAATTTGCATCAAGAAGCTGGCAATTCTTCGGATAAAGTTATAGAGCTTCACGGGAATTTGAGAAAGTTGGAATGTATGAATTGTGGAGTAAAGTCGGATTATTCTGAGGATTTGGAGGCTGTACCGCCTAAATGTGAAAAATGTGGTTCGATTATGAAACCCGCTGCGGTGTTGTTTGGGGAACAGTTACCGAAAGAAGCTTTGCTGAATTCTCAATCTTTATCTGAAAGAGCGGAAGTTTTTCTTGTAATCGGATCCTCTCTTACAGTACAACCCGCTGCGTCTTTTCCCTCTAAAGCAGCAGAAACTGGAGCTAAATTAATAATCTTGAACCGGGACCCCACCCCAATAGATGGTAAAGCGGATGTATTGCTTAGAGGAAATGCAGGGAAAATATTGCCAAGGGTAGTTGAAAAGATAAAAGAAATACAAAATCCCAATTGAAATCATAAACATGTTTTAAAAGTCGAAACTAGGAGAGGAGAGCAAAAAATGATAAGAGAGTACAATGGCAAAGAACCCGAAATAGCGGATTCGGCATATGTGGACGAAGATGCGGTTGTAATAGGAGAAGTGAAAATAGGGAAAGACAGCAGTATATGGCCTGGAGCTGTTATTAGAGGTGATGGAGGTCCGATAGAGATTGGTGAAAGGACTAGTATTCAAGATAATGCGGTTGTTCATGTAAATGTTGGGAGTTATTTGGATATTGGGGATGAGTGCACTATTGGACATGGGGCTATGGTTCATGGTCAGGAGGTAGGGGATAGAGTTCTTATAGCTATAAATTCGACAGTTTTGCAGGGTGTTAAAATTGGGAAGGAATCGATTATTGCTGCTAATAGTTTAGTTAGAGAAGGTATGGAAATTCCTGAAAGAGCCTTTTTTGCTGGTAGTCCTGGTGAGGTTAAAAAACAGTTGGATGATGAGCAGGTAGAACGAATTGAGTTAGCGTCTGAACACTACTCTGAGTTGGGAAAAGAATACATGCCCAAATAGTCTAAGATGTCCCTATATTAAGATGTCCCTATATTTTTGTTTATGTTTGTTCCACTTGTTTTAAGTCTCTTAAAATTATTTTTATAAAGAAAAAAGTTCCACCTTCTACAAGAGGGTGAAAATGTCAAATAAGAATGTAGCATGGTTTGAAGATCTTACGACTTCAGATGTGGAGATAGCTGGTGGAAAAGGTGCTAGTTTAGGTGAGATGATAAATGCCGATTTACCGGTTCCTCCAGGTTTTGCGGTGACGGCTCAAGCTTATGAGAAGTTTGTACATGAGGCAGGGATAATCGAAGAAATAAACGAACTCCTTAGTGAGGTGGATGTAGACGATTCTGACGCTTTGAGTGAAACTGGTGAAAAAGTTAGAAAAATGATTCTAGAAGCTGAAATGCCAGAAGATGTTCGAAATGATATGCTGGAAGCTTATAGGGAACTTTCAGACAGAACTCAAGAACCTGATGTTTCAGTAGCTGTTAGATCTTCTGCAACAGCTGAAGATATGCCAGATGCATCTTTCGCCGGTCAACAAGAGACATTTCTTAATATAAGTGGAGACGAGGAACTTTTGGAAAATGTTCAAAAATGTTGGGCATCCCTTTTCACTGACAGAGCAATATTCTATCGGGAAAAACATGACTACGCTCATGATGAAGTTTTGATTTCAGTACCGGTACAAAAAATGGTTAACGCAGAGAAAGCTGGAGTGTTGTTTACTTCACACCCATCGACAGGTGATAAAGACAAAGTAGTGATAGAAGCAAACTGGGGACTTGGAGAAACAGTTGTATCCGGATCCGTAACTCCAGACACTTATGTAGTAGATAAAGAAACAAAAGAAATCCTAAATGTAACAATCGGATCCAAAGAAGCAATAATAACGCGAGATCCAGAAACGGGCAAAACAATAGAAAAACAAACACCTTCAGAAAAAAGAGAAGCCCAAGTAATAAACGAGGAAGAGGCCGCAGAGTTAGCTGAACTCGGAGCTAAACTGGAAGAACATTATGATTGTCCGCAAGATGCTGAATGGGCTGAAGAAGATGGGAAAATTTATCTTGTCCAATCTAGACCTATCACAGTGCTCTATGGGGAAGAGGAAGAAGAAGCTGAAGAAGGCGAGGAATTAGAAGAAGTCCTTGTAAAAGGTTTAGGAGCCAGTCCTGGTAGAAAATCTGGAAAAGTAAAAGTTATTCCAAATGCAGATGAAATCGGCAGAGTTAAAGAAGGAGACATACTAGTATCCGAGATGACTGCTCCGGATTGGGTTCCAGCGATGAGAAGAGCTTCAGCGATTGTTACTGACGAAGGAGGAACAACATGTCATGCGGCGATTGTTTCCAGAGAGCTAGGCACACCAGCAGTTGTGGGGACTGGTAACGCGACCGAAGTCTTGGAAGAAAAAATGGGAGTAACAGTAGACGGATCTTCGGGAGTAGTTTACAAAGGAATAGAAAAAACGAAAGAAGAACCAGAAAAAGCAAAAGCAGCTCCCACGGAAACAGTTACTCAAATTCTCCCAACAGCCACTCAAGTAAAAGCAAATATCAGCCTACCGGACGTCGCAGAAAAAGTAGCTGAAGATACCAATCCCGACGGCGTTGGTCTTCTTAGAGCGGAACACATGCTTCTCACTATAGGAAAGCATCCTAGAAAAATAATGGAAGAAGGCGGAGAAGAGAAAATGCTGGAAGAATTTTCAGACGGTATTCGAACTGTCGCTGAAGCAGTTGCACCGAATCCTGTCTGGTACAGGACTCTTGATTTGAAAACTGCAGAGTTTAGAAATCTTGAAGGTGGAGAAGAAGAGCCTGAAGAACCGAATCCGATGATAGGTTGGCGAGGCGTACGAAGGTTTGTAGATCCAGACAATCCCAAAGAACAAGAAATTCTAAAAATTGAACTGAAGGCGATAAAACAAGTGGCGGAAGAAGGATTAGACAATGTCGGAGTTATGCTTCCAATGGCTCAGCATCCTGATGAATTGAAGAGATTCAAAAGAATTGCAAGGGAAGTTGGGTTGGAACCTCATGAAGATTTTGATGTAGGTATCATGATTGAAATTCCAGCGGCTGCTTTGATTGTCGAAGAATTTATTGAAGAAGGTTTAGACTTCGTCAGCTTCGGGACCAACGACTTAACTCAGTTTACGCTGGCTGTAGATAGAGATAATGAAAGAATTGCAAGACTATACGAGGAAAGACATCCGGCAGTACAAAAACTGATCAAGAGAGTTATCAAAAAATGTAACGAAGCAGGAGTTGAATCTAGCATCTGTGGACAAGCAGGAAGCTACCCAGATGTTGTAGAAAAACTAGTCAATTACGGAATAACTAGCGTGTCAGCGAATGCGGATGCTGTCCAAGAAGTCAGAAGAATGATTAACAGAACAGAGAGGAAAATAATGCTCGACAAGTCTAGAGAAGACCGAAAGAACGGAGAGTAATGTCAAAAGCTCAAATATTTTAAAATATCTGAAGCTCATGGATTCAATGTACGATTTTGAACCTGAAACTGTCAAAAAATTCCTAAAAGAAATTGAAAAAGTAGCCATACAAATGCCCGACGGACTCAGACCTAAAATTAGTGAGATAGGGAAGACTATCAAAAATCAAGAAATCGAGCTAGTTTTTCTAGCAACTAGTTGTTATGGAGCTTGTGATATTGCCGATAAGAAAGCCGAAGAGTTAGGTTGCGATGCTCTAATTCATTACGGACACTCAGAAATGGATATACAAACAAAAGTTCCCGTTCTCTTTGTAGAGGCTAGGATGGAGGCCGAACCTTTTGAGGCTTTACGAAAAGTTCTTCCTGAGTTGGGAGGGCGAACTTGGGGTTTGATAACAACTGTTCAACATGTTCAATATCTTGACGAAGTGAAGCAATACCTTGAGAATGAAGACATTAATTCTATTATCGGTGAGGCTGGACCTCGAGCTAAATATCCAGGACAAATTTTGGGTTGCGATTGGGGAAGTGCAAAATCTATAGAGGAGAATGTTGACGGGTTTCTCTACATAGGGACTGGAGAATTTCACCCTTTAGGAGTGAGGCTTGCTACGGATAAGCCAGTATTTTCAGTAAATCCCTTGAGCGGCGAATATGAAAAATCAGAGCAAGAATTAGAAGATTTTTTACGAAAACGCTGGGCTGTTATTTCAAAAGCCGATTCTGAGAAAAACTTCGGAGTTCTAGTAAGTACTAAACGAGGGCAGAAACGAATGAGTTTAGCGGAAAAATTAGCAGCTGAACTAGAGAGGAACGAGTATACTTCTTATATTCTCGTTTTTGATGAGTTGAGTCCTGAATCTTTAGAAAATTTTCAACTAGATGCGTTTGTCAATACTGCATGTCCCAGAATACCGTTTTCGGACCGTGATTTATTTCAAAAACCGGTCTTAACCCCTTTTGAAGTTAGAGTCATGTTGGGTGAAGAGAAGTGGGAGGATTATAAACTCGACGAAATTTCCACTATTTCTTAAAAAGGTGGTAAAATCAAGAAAAAAGAACTGGAAATACAGTTGCAAAAATTATCTCCCCATCCAAATCCTAAACCCGAACTTGAGCAGTATATGACTCCTGGAGATATCGCAGCCAGTTTGTTACGTTTAGCTTACAATCATTCTTCTATTAAGAAAAAGGATGTCTATGACTTGGGGTGTGGAACCGGTCGTCTTGCTATTGGGGCTGCATTGCTTGGAGCTCAAAGAGTCATAGGTTTTGATGTTGATGAGGAAGCTCTAGATGTTGCTAAAGAAAATGCTGATAATTCTGGTGTTGATGTTGAGTGGAAATGTGCGGATGTTAGCGGATTAGAAATGCCAGAAGTTTCAACTGTAATCCAAAATCCCCCGTTCGGTGTTCAAAGGAGAGGGGCTGATATGGTTTTTTTACGTAAGGCGATTCAGTTGGGGAAGGAGATATATTCTATACATAAGGCGGTTCCGAAGAACAGGGATTTTATATCAGAACAGGTTAAAGAACAAGGTGGAAAAATAACACATATGGTAGAAAAAGAATTTCACATACCCGCTCAGTTTAGTTTCCATACTCGGGATGTGTATAGGTTCAATGTAGACCTTTATAGAATTGTTAGGAGGTAGATATAAAATGACAGATGAAATCAAGTCTGGAGACTTCGTGGTTCCAGGTGATTTTCTAGCCACAGTAGAGGAATTTATCCCAAACGAAGGAGTTTACGAAGACGGTCATAGCGTGTATTCATCTCGGACGGGGATAGTTCTCAAAGATGCTGATACTAAGAAAATATCAGTACATCCAAAAACTGGAACTCCACCAGTCCTTAAAAAAGGCGATATTGTGATTGGAACTATCGACCAAATAAGGGGGCAAATAGCTAATGTGGAGATTGCAGCTGTTCGAGGTAATGAAGATAGAGAACCTTCATTTTCAGGTGATGCGATAATACACATATCTAATATTTCGGATGATTACGTTGAAGAAATTGAAGACGAGTTGAAACCAGCTGATATTGTAAGAGCTAGAGTGACTGATTTGGGAAAGAATTCCGTGAAGCTTTCAATAGTGGATGATAATCTAGGAGTTCTAGTGGCCTTTTGTTCTGAGTGTAGATCAGAATTAGAAAAGGATAACTCCGAGTTAAAGTGTCCGAATTGTGGTAGCGTAGAAAGTCGTAAGATTGCTAACGATTATCGTCAGGGTATTTTGTAAAATGTCTGAGACTAAAAGAGTTCTAAAATTTCCTATTGAAAATAGTGATCAGCTGATCGAGTTAGTTGAAGGATTAACTGAAGTAAAAGTAGATATGGATGTGGATTCGACACCTTCTTCGATAGAAATTTGTGTTTATGGTTCGGAGAATAAAGTTAAAAGAGCAGTTGAAAAGATAGAAAAACTGGTAGAAGATTCAAAACAATCTTGAAAACATTAATCCTTTAAATGAAAAAATCACTTTTCCACTGGTGTCCTTATGGAAGTTGAACTGTTAGAAAAAGAAGGAACGAAAATGAAACTTAGGATTGTGGGAGAGGGACATTCCTTTTCCAACGTGCTTAGAAAGAAGCTTCATGAAGATGAGAGAGTAGAGACTGCAGCTTATAATATTGACCATCCGTTGCTCTCTGATCCTAAAATTCATGTGAAAACGGAAGAAAGAAAGTCACCAAAAAGAGCCCTAGTGAGAGCTGCTGGTGAATTGGCCGAGGAATATGAGGAAGTAGGGAAAAAACTTGAGAAGGCGTTAGAGCAGTGATTTCGGGTTTTTTTTCAGATTATTCTGATTCAAAGGATGCTGTTCTCAATGAAGATTTATCAAAATTAGGCGATCCTCTCGTTAATTTAATCTATTCTTTGGCTAGATCTATGTCGAGGGATAAGCCCGATGGCGCTAAGGCTCCCAATAAGGTTCTTTCAGAATCTTTATCTGCAGCTGGTTTGAGGGGCTTGGCTCCTTCTAGAGTAGACAGTCATAGGTTGGGGGATGTTACGGAGGCTATAATTGCTTTCGCTTGGCTTCGCGGTGAGATTGAGATTGTGGAAGCTGCTAGTATTTTGGCTGATTCTTTTGAGAAGACGGATTTTGGGAGTAGGAAGGAGGTTTTCAAGGCAGCTGAAGCCGGGTTTGAGGAGTTATTATTGGTTATATCGGAAAGGGTTTCGTTTGAATAAAGCTGAGTTTAGGGAGATAAAGCCTGAGATTAGGATTCTTGGTTTTGATGATGGTTCATTTGAATCTGAATTTGATGAAAAGTGTTGTCTTGTAGGAGTGGTTATGCGGGGTGGGGAATGGGTTGATGGAGTTCTAGTCGATGAAATTAGTATAGATGGGTTTGATTCGACTTCTACTATTATTGATATGATTGAGAGTAGTAGGCATAAGGATCAGCTTAGAGTGGTACTTTCTAGTGGGATTACTTTCGGAGGGTTTAATGTTCTTGATGTCGGTCGAGTTTATGAGGAGACAGGTTTACCGGTAATTGTAGTTTCTAGGGAGGAACCCGATATGGATTCAGTTAAGAGTGCTTTGAAGAATCTAGAAAATTGGGAAGATAGGTGGGAAAAGCTTGTATCGGCAGGGGATATCATTCCTGTGGAGAGGGTAGGTTCCGGGGAGAGAAAATCAACGATTTATATACAGGTTGAAGGCATGGGGGTTGAAGATGCTAAAGAGCTTGTTGACATGGTAGCTACGAGGAGTTCTATTCCCGAACCTCTCAGGTTGGCTCATTTGATAGGGACCGCGATTTCTCGGGGAGAAAGTGTGGGAAGAGTGTGAGAGACTATCCAATACTGTAAATTGTTTTTTCATTAGTCATGTTCCTTTTAGCTAAGAATATTAAATCTCATTAATTAAGAAATAAAACGGATAATAAGGAATAAGATAAACATTCCAAAAAAGATGTTGAGTTTGATGATTAAGAATGTGAGTGTGTTTTATTATGAGTGAGAATGTTGAAAAATCAGCCCGGAAAGATAAATCTTTGCTTTACGAGATAATTTCTTTATTCCTCTTAGTCGGCATGATTTATTTCTTCGTTAAGGGAGGTTTGATTTTAGGTTTCCAGACAACTTCTCCGATGATGGGGGTTTCTTCTGGGAGTATGAATCATACTGATGGGGCTTGGAAGGATTACTATATCGATAAGGAGTACACCGTTTCTGAATTTCCTTTTCAGAACGGTTTACAGATAGGGGACTTGGTTTTTGTACAAGGTGTAAGTTCAATTGATGGTGTTCAAGTTGGTGATGTGGTTGTTTTTTGGTGGGAAGATGGAAGTAGAAGGAGGATAATTCATAGAGTTGCGAAAGTTAATGAGAATAAAGAAACCATATCCACTAAAGGGGATGCTAATCCGGTATTGGAAAAGAGTATTGAATTCGATAACGTTATAGGAAAGGCTGTTTTTTCTGTTCCTTACCTTGGGTATCCATCTTTAGGAGTGTGATTCTTTGGCCGAGTATGAAAAACCTTCTCTTACAGTTGATATTGTAATTAATGGCAGTGATGGAGTGATTCTCGTTAAAAGAAAAAACGATCCTTTTAAAGGATATTGGGCGATACCGGGAGGTTTTGTAGAGTATGGCGAAAAAGTTGAGGATGCAGCTTGTCGAGAAGCTAAGGAAGAGACCGGACTAGAAATTAAATTGAAGGATTTGGTTGGTGTTTATTCGGAACCAGGAAGAGACCCGAGAGGACATGTAGTTTCTGTTTGTTTTTCTGCTGAGAGGATTGGAGGGGAGTTAGCTGCCGATACGGACGCTGCGGACGTAAAAGTTTTCAAAGAGGTTCCATGGAGTAATCTTGCGTTCGACCATGATAAAATATTAAAAGATTATAAATCAGGCAGGTGATTGAGATGGAATTTTGTCCAGAATGTGGAAATTTGATGAATCCGGAAGAAAGAGAGGATGGAGTAGTTCTAGTATGTTCTAGTTGCGGGCACGAGGAAGAACAAGATGAGTCCAGTGAGGAGTCGTATAAGTATGTCGAAGAGAGCGAGGAAAAGGAAGAAACAGCGGTGATAGAAAAGGATACAGAGAGCTTACCTAAGACCAATAAAAAGTGTCCGGAATGCGGGCATGATAAAGCTTTTTGGTGGATGCATCAAACAAGGAGCGCAGATGAGCCGACTACTCGATTCTATCGTTGTGTGGAGTGTGGTCATACTTGGAGAGAGTATTAAAGGTGTGTTTTTTATGAGTAGTTTCACCCCTCAGTATCGTCCTCCTGCTGAACCTAGAAGGATTTCTGAAATCAGTGATGACGATGAGCAGGTCCAGGTTGTAGGGTTGGTTGTTGATGAGTCGGAGTCTAGTTTAGTGTTGGATGATGGTACTGGTCGTCTGAATGTTTTGTTTGAGGATCCTGGTTTGGTAAGTGATGTGGATGTGGGTTCTAAAGTACGCGTTTTTGGGACACCATTGAGTATTGAGGATAGTTTTGAGATTCATGCTGAGATTATTCAGGCTTCGGATGAGTTGGATTTGGATCTTTACAAGAAAGTTAGAGAAAAGGTTAGTAAGTTTGAAAAGGAACTGCGTCAATAAGTTTGGTGAGGGATTGTTTTGAAGTTGAGAATGGAAAGCTCGGAAGTTTGGAAAAATTG
>CAYSUV010000002.1:0-9092 GCA_964434275.1 Hadarchaeota archaeon (SeqCode)
TCCCTGCCCCCTCCTGGTGTTTCTAGCAGGGAAGACAAAGAAAAATGTTACGAAATCTTTCATCCCTCGCCGATTACAGAAGAGCCCGATGACAAAAATGAACTATTATATACCGCCATTAAATACATGTATGAGGGTCCTTTGATGGAATACGGAGGCATAACTGAGAAGATAAAGACGACGGCGCTTCTGAAAGCAGCCGTGGCAGTAGCTTCTGTGGTTGTATATCTGGCGGCTTTTTTCCCAGTCTATCATGTAGTAGGTGGAACAGCGGCGGCTCTCGCTATAGTGGTCGCCGTGGCAACGGGCTACGCCTACGGGTTGTACGCAGGTCTGGCGGGCGGAGTGGCGATGTTTCCGCTCAACGTAGTGCTGCTTTACCTGATGGGGGAGTCAGGATGGACACTTATGAGTCACGAGGGACTGCTGGGCTCCCTTATCGTCGTGGTGATTGGAGGCATGGTTGGATGGCTGAGCGATCTGTATGATGCATTGCGGGAAAGCGAGGTGGAGCGAGCCATCGTGGAGCACAGCCACGACGGCATCTTCATCTATCGTGGCACCGAGTTCCTCTTCGTCAATGACAGGGCAACCGAGATAACAGGCTACACCGAGGAAGAACTGAACGCTATGAATCCATTTGACTTGATACATCCCGATGACCGTGAACGGGTGGAGGACATCGGGCGGCGGCGGGCACAGGGCAATGATGTCCCCTCAACCTATCAGGCACGGGTGATACGGAAAGATGGAGCCGTCAGAATCTGCGAGTTCGCCATCACTGCCATCACCTATCGAGCCGAATATGCAGCCTTGGGCACCGTGCGTGATATCACCCAGCAGAAGAAAGCGGAGAAACAACTGCGACGATCGGAGCGGGAGAAAACCCTAATATTAGATACGTCGCCCGCTCTGATAATCTACCAGGATACCGATCATCGGGTGGAATGGGCGAATTGGGCAGCCGCCGAGTCAATCGACGAAAGGCCAGAGGACTTGGAAGGCCGAAGATGTCATCAAGTCTGGCATCGGCGAGAGCAGCCCTGCGAAGACTGTCCGATAGAGCAGGCCATGGAAACGAAAGAGATGCAGGAAACCGAGATGACGACCCCCGACGGGCGGCACTGGCTGGTGCGAGGAAGCCCCGTCATGGATGAGGATGGCAACGTGACAGGCGCCGTGGAGACCGTCCTTGACATCACCGAGCGGAAACAGGCTGAAAAGGAAATGGAACGGGCGTTAGAAAAAGAGAAAGTGTTCAAACTGAAAACGGCGCATCATTTCTTCAACCCAATCGCTATCTCCAAAGGATACCTGGATGTCGCCATGGATAAACTACCTGACAAGCATTCAGAGGAGATACAGAAAGCATGTGACGCCATCATGCGGATACAACGGGTGGTGGAAAACGTCGTCGAGCGAGGCGAAATACATGAATAAAACCACTGTGATGATTGTGGACGACGAGCAGGACATACACGACATCCTCACCATGTATCTGGAGCGAATGGCAGATATCGAGGTGGTCAACACCCTGACGGGCGAGCAGGCCGTCGAACAGTACCGAGAACTGATGGGGGCAGACGAGACGCCTGCACTGGTGGTCATGGACTTGAACCTGTCAGGCAGCAACCACGACATGGACGCCATCGACCGCCATCGAAACGGAGAAGATGCACAGATGGACGGTGTGGAGGCCACACGGGCCATCAAGAAACTGGATGCCGACGCGGTCATCTGGGGCTACACGGCGTGGCAGGGCAGCGGCTGGGAGACGGAACTCCGAGAACTGGGCGTTGACAAGGTGGTGGGACGGCAGGTCACCTTCAAGGATTTTACAGAGCAGGTGAAACAATTTCTCCACGAATAATAAAACAACAGGACATGGGAGGGGAGGATGAACGAGATAAATGACATGGAGAGGGAACAAAGAGACCTGCGCCATATTGCAGTGGAAAACGCCAACGACGCCATCTATGTCATCACCCCGGATGGCTTCGAGTTCGTCAACCCTGCTTTCAGGGAACTCACCGGCTACAGCGAAGACGAGGTAACTGCCGAGGATTTCGACTTCTGGGAGTTGCTTCACCCCGACGACCACGACTTCATCAGGCAGCGGGAACAGGCGAGAGAGCGGGGGGAGGACATCCCCAGCCGCTATGAGTTCAGAATTGTCGATAAACAGGGGGACGTGAAAACCGTGGAGGCCACCACCGTGGACATCGGAACGGCAGGCGAGCCACGGGTGATGGGCATCCTTCGAGACATCACCGACAGGGTGCGGATGGAGGAGGCACTGCAGGAGAGCGAGAGCCGATTCCGTGACATCTTCGAGCACAGCATGATGGGCATCTACAAGACCACGCCAGATGGCCGGATACTCATGGCTAACCCAGCGTTAGTTGACATGCTGGGCTACGACTCGTTCGAGGAACTGGCACAGCGAAACCTCGAACAGGAGGGATTTTCGCCCTCATATGAAAGAGACCAATTCAAGCAGGCAATCGAGGGCAATGGCATCGTTCGAGGACTGGAGTCCACATGGACACGGAAGGACGGCACCACTCTCTACGTACGGGAGAATGCCAAGGCTATCTACGATGACAGCGGCGGCATACAGTACTATCTGGGTACCGTGGAAGACATTACCGACCGGATAGAGGCAGAGCAAAGGACAGCAGAACTCAACGACCTGCTCCACCTTACCAACAAGATCATGCGGCATGACGTCCTCAACGATGTGCAGGTGGCACGGAGCGCCCTTGACCTCTACCATGATGAGCAGGATGAGGAACTCTTGGATAAATTGGCGTCTCGCCTGGAGCAGAGTGCCTCTCTCATCAATCGAATGGGAGAACTGGAGACACTCATGGCTGCCGGGAAACCGCTGGAGCCGTATCAGGTGAAAGAGATAGTTGAAGAGATAGCCGGAGACTATGACGTTGATGTCTCCGTCAACGGCGACTGCATGGTGCAGGCGGACGCTGCCTTTCCCTCAGTCATCGACAACTTGGTGGAGAACGCGGTGGTGCATGGCGAGGCAGACCACATCGAGATATCGATGGAGAAACGAGACGGGCGATGCATTGTCCGTATCGCCGACGACGGGACAGGCATTCCCGATAAGGTCAAGGAAAGGGTGTTCAAGGAGCGGTTCAGCCATGGCAGCCATGCAGGAACGGGTCTCGGGCTCTATATCGTGCGGAAGGTCGTGGAGCGGTATGGCGGCAGCATAGCGATTGAGGACAACAAGCCGTCAGGAACGGTAGTGGTGATTGAGTTAGATAAGGCCGTCACTTGAAAGAGGTTCTATGACTAACTTGATTTAACCTCAAATATGAGTTAAAATCCCATGGGTACACGGTTGAAATGCTGCTCACCATCCTGGGCTGGGATGGATGCTAATGAGAGTCAAGACGCGGAGAATAGAAGGCGGCAGAACTGAGGATCTACCACACCCCTCACAAAACCCTTGAGATCCTTACACTCCGCATTAAACAGACTTTAAAGCATCCTCCAACCCCCACAACACACTCAAGCAGAACAGAGATATCATGCAGCGTCATCGCACAGAGCCAGGCAGACGATGGCAGAAGCCTTTTCTGCCCTCCATACTGGGGGAGCCCCTATGGAGCCGGGCACGACGGCGTCTGCAGGGCTCTGCCAGCCACTGCCTGCCTCAACAAGGCAGGGAAAGAGGGGGGTCGGCGGCAGAATCCATATCGGAAAAGAGGGGTACCCCCTCTCATATATATGGTCACCCCCTAATCGTCTCAAAAACCTGCACTTCATATGGAGGCACTTCCTTATCTGTTGCGGCAGGTCTGCAATTTGTCATGAAATTCTCCCTTTTTCGGACGGGTAATATGCCCAGAGGAGCCCCTGATAGGCCTGAATGTGCCCTGCCTGCGACGCCTCGGGGCTTTCTCGGCGTCGTGGTGGGCTGGATGGCTGTGTGGTGCATCCAACTTTTGTGGGTTGAGACACGGCAGGATGTCCTCCTGTGGCTGGGGATGCTGCTGGGCGGGGTTCTACTCCTGTTGTGGCTGTGGATGGCTGAGCGTGGCTCGTAGCCCGTCTGACGGTGGTCGATGGCCTCATTTCTCCCTGTGATGTGGGGTTGTGGGGGCCAGATGTGGGATTCTACGCCGGGTGACACGGCGACGTAGGCCCCCGTCTCGTATCTGTTAGAGCGCCTGCTGCATCCCCTCTCACGTGCGGGAGATGTTGTAGTCGTGCTGGAGTTGGGTGAATGGCCTGTGAACCCCCATTTCGGCCCTTATCTGTAATCTGCCGTTTCATGCGGTGGTTTGTCACACTCTCCATATGGCCTCTGTCGGGGGGTGATTCCACCGTCATTCTTATCTGTTATCGGCGGCTGAGACGGCCCGATGTAAAGAAACATTCAGCAAACCTTTTATGACCAGTTCCGAGATTCGGGGGTCTGACCGCTAACAGATAGAGCCCTTCAAGGCAGAATTGCCCGTCAAAATAAACACGGCATGGCCAACAGGGGCGGCGCCTCTGTTGGCGATGGGGGTTTTCATTACAAGATTTGTTGATAGAAGGGGGGTAGGACAGATTTTGACGCCGCTAACGGATATAATATCCCGCTCGCACGCCCGATTTTTTTCGCACTTATTAATATAAGTAATGTATATAACGTAGGACTGTCAAGATAGTCGGCGGGGGGTCAAAATACCTCGGCTATATCCATCTCGTGTCCAGTCGATGCTTGCATCTCGGACATGACTTGGGACGGGGTATGCGTAGCACCCACAGGTACTGGCAGTCAGGGCAGACGTACAAGACCTTGTCAGCATCATCGATAATACTCTGCTCACCATCGTGCCCCAGTAAGACAGCGTCGTAAATGGCGTGGCAGTAGGGACACTTGATACCCAGTGATGCGTCATCATACTTGCGCTCGTAGTCGTCGAGCAGCCACAGGTCTACCACGAAGGTGTTGCCGCATTTTTCACATGTCACTGTCCGATGTCTATCTTCCATCGTCATTGTCTTTCACCTCTTTGAGTTTGTAGACGACATCTGTCACGATGTCTCGTCCTCGTTTGGCCACCGCCTGCAGGTCGTCGTAGGTTTCGACGTTGTCTATCATCTGTTCGACCTGCCGTGTCAGGTCTACCTTGAGGATATCTGGGTAGACCTCCTCCAGCAACTGTATCATTTTGACGCTGAGGAATGTGGTGTAGAACCCCCGCCGTGTATCGTACAGGAGGTTTTTGTCGATGAGGCTGTCCATTATTTGCGTCCGTGTATCGACGGTGCCGAGGTCTGATTTGACCAGCCAGCGATAGATATCTCGGCTGTCATATCTGGACGGGGGGCTGGCGTCCCGCTCGCTGATTTTGTAGCCGAGATATATGGTGTCACCTTCTTCGATATCTGGAGGTCGTTCGGTGAGAAATGTGCTGTAGACGGTGTCGCCGACCTCGAAATATATCTTGTAATATATGGATTCTTCAGGGGGCAGATGGCAGTATATGAACTCCCGTGCGATGACTTCCCAGATGGTGCGGCGGACGCTGTCCTCAGTATCAGTATATGGTCTGACGGGGTAGATGGCGGGGTGGGCGTGTGTTTTCTGGCCTTTGTTCGGGATGCGTCCAAATACCTGTTTTGCCGTAGGGTGTTCGTATTGTATGCTCTTGTATGCGCCTGAGATATGTGGAGGTGTCTTGATTGTCTACTGAGTAGACTATTGGAGGGAGGCTTGATTTTCGGCAGATAGGGAATGGGAGGTCGACCACCCCTTGGTCTCATACGCCAGCGGCTGGGCACATGCTAATCACGCAACAATCCCTGCCAAAACCAATTCCATTCACTCTCATATATGCACTACATCTCCTATGGGTTTAGATGCTCATTGGGGGCGATACCTTGTGTTATTATCTGGAAATAGCTTCAGAGCCACGAGAGAAGGGCAGAGAAGGGAATTTGCCTATTTACATGCAAAGACTAGCATTGTGGCGTGCGGAGCTTTTAAAATTGCTTTAAAGCGGCTCATGGACAAAAATGGCGTGAGGTCGAGGTCAAAGGTGGATGCATGGGCATTGCAGTTTTCCGAGCTGGGCTGCACAAGTTTTAAAAATCTCGGGTGGTTGTTTCCGCTGGTATGGCCTCTGTAGACTATGATATCGGGGAGGAATACATCGACGGAGCCCTCACCATCGACGACACCGATAAGCTGGTGCTCACCTTTCGGTCGCCGCCACCCAGCGAATGGGTCGACAAATATGACGCGACGGTCGAAGAGATTGAGGGCGGCCGTGACGCCTACGGCGTGAAAATCCATGGACAGGAAATGGTCGAGGCATTTATCGCCTGGGAGATCCCCGCGTTCAGAGAATACATCCAGCATGCCCGCCAGCAGCTCGGCAACAAGGGCGGCGTCCTCCGTCTCGGTAGACAGCTGCTGCTCGACACCGAGTCAGAAAAACGGGACCGCCTCGACACATTCAGAGGACGCTAACCCACATATCCTGCCGGCCGGGAAAGAGAGGCTATATCCTGCAACAGGTGCAGCGATGAAACCTTCATGTTTGGCATGTTTTTATGTAAAAACTACCATATTATACCTATATTTTATATAGGAGTACTATATTAATATATGTAGGCAGGTGTATGAATGGCGTTTGATGGATATGGAGAGAAGATGCGACGGCAGGGCAAAATACGGCTGTATGGCAGCTGGCACGACAAAGCAGGTAAACGACGGGTGTGGCTGGATGGAAAGTATGCCGGTGTCATGAGCACCGACAAAGCCCACCGAGCCGCCGAACGCTTCCGACCACTTGGACACACGATCAGAATCCGAAAAATCAGATAAAAAAATGTGGAAAGATGAATACACAACTGGATACTACCAGGAGTGTTCACTGGTATGAGAGAAAGGGATATCATGGAACAGGATAAGGACGATGGATGGCCCTCCGATCTGCCAGCAAAGGAGCGAGAGCTGCTGCAGGCGGGATGGGATATAACCGCCCGGCGAAGACATCGTTCGGAGCTGGCAGCGGTAGCCACCCCGGCGGGCCATGAACGCACGTCCGTCCAGGTAATTGTTGGCGGCCGCAAGCTGTGGACATTGTTCCATAGGCCACGGGAGGTGTAGCGATGGCGGATGGAACCTATCTGTTGCCGTCGGGGAAACGGATCCGTGAGGGTATCGGGTCGCTGCGCACCACAAAGGAGCGGCGGCCCACGGTCCGCACCATCAACGGGGAAACCTTTCTCCCTGAGCAGGGATTCGAAACACGGAGATATGCCGAGGAATACGCCACCGCCATCCGCCGCTACGAGGACCTCCACGCACGGGTCATCAGGACCAAGGATCGCTGGTGGGTCTACACCGGCAACCTCATCCACCCCCGCCTCTAACACAAGAGAGAAGCCACATCAGGAACCAAAGGTGGCGATAGGGTTTCCTCGCACATTCTCTATAGCCTCACACATGACCGTGAGATACAGTTCTGTTTTTTGGAGAGAGGATATCCAAATGGATAAAAACCTGTTTCAGATATGCATCCGGTGTCAGAGAATCGGGATCGATATCGGTGCCGGGTGACCTGCAAGCGATGTCAAGCCAGCTATATCACCAACAAGAAACAGGATCCAGGGAAGCCAGCCCGCTGCAAGTATTGCGGCAGCCGCAAACTCATCCTGGAAAACCGCTGGAAAGTCAAATAGCCCACATTGACGCATTCTCGACATAGGGGTTTGATTGTATGGCATGGAGCAGGAGACGTCGGAAATGGACGCGGGCATGGTCGCGGCAGCAGCATAACCGTCAGCCGTTTCCTGTGTCGGAGGTGGAACGGCTTTTCTCTGAGCTGGATCTGCCAGTGGAGGCGCGGGAGGCCACGGAGATGCTGTACCGACATGTGGTGGAGGAGCAGGTGCTCCGCGGGCGGGATATGCAGGCGGTGGCTGCAGCGGCTGTCTATGCCGCCTGCCGACAATGCGGTCTCCCCATCACTTTGGAGGAGGTAGCGTATAGCTCCAGGGCTGATAAAAAAGCGGTTGGCCAGGCGCTCCGCTGGATGTCCCGCCAGCTTAGCTTGGAGGTCAGGCCGGCGACCGCCAGCCTCTATCTCCCCCGTTTTTGCCGATTGCTTGATGTCGGCGAGGAGGTACAGTCCACGGCGGAGGAGATCCTTCAGCGAGCGGAACGTGCGGGGGCGACCACGGGGCGGAGTCCGACGGGCGTCGCTGCAGCGGTTATCTACATTGCTGCCAAGCTGCAGGATGCACGGGTTCCGCAGCAGGACATCGGAGAAGTGGCGGGCGTCACCCCGGTAACCATCCGCAACCGATACAAGGAACTGGTCGACCAATTGAACATCGATCTCTAACTCTCGCCATCTGCCATTGTGATCATCCAAACGTTTTTGTATAGCCGCTGGGGGGTCCCCTCCCGCTGTTTTTATGCCCCATGCCTGCTACTATGAATGGATTGTAGTATGGCTTCCACGATGCTCATACGGCAAGAGAACGCTATCGCTGTCCCTCAGCTCAGGCTCTCCACAGGGATATACCGGGTTGACCAGTTTCTCGACGGCTTCTACTCCTCTCAGATGTACCATGCTACGGGAACGTTTTCGGTGGTGCAGGATATGTACACGCGGTTGATGGTGCAGGTAGTGCAGCAGTTTGATGGCAGCATTGTCTATCTGGATGGTGGTAATAGCATTGATCCCTATCATATTGCGCGGCGTGCCCGCAGCCACCATATCGATGCCGATCATGTCTTGTCGCATATCCATGTTGCCAGGGCCTTCACCGCGTACCAGCTTGACACCCTCGTCAAACGCATCCCCGAATATGTCCAGGAGTTCGCTCCACAGCTGGTGATCGTCAATGGCATCACTGATCTCTTGCATGACAAGGATGTCCCGCGGCGGGAGGCACACCGACTGCTCCACCGCTGGCTCCCTCTCATCAAACAGCAGGCCGCCCTGCATAACCATGTTGCCCTTGTCACCAGCCGTGCACATGATGGCTTTTCGCGTCTGTGCCGTCGGCAGGCGCATGACTCATATTCCTTTGACCGACATGGAGATTCGGTTCGT
>CAYSUV010000002.1:9127-21817 GCA_964434275.1 Hadarchaeota archaeon (SeqCode)
CATGCTGGTACCAGCCGGTTTCATTGTTCCAGACAACGCTTGACGATTTCATGGAGGAACCTGTATGGGACGGACGGTAGCCACCTATCGACAGCGGCTCAAAGGTATCATTCAGGAATGGAATGGGTTCAAACGGGCGTTGCGTCGTGAGGACCGTGAGCGGTTTGAGCGGCTCATGCAGATGGCGCAGCGGCATGCCAGTGCCGCCAGCTACCAGCCGCGCACAGATCCCATGGAGTCGGTGTTCATGTCGATATTGGTGGAGATGGAGAAAGAAATAGAGACCTTGCGGGAAAAAGTCGACGAATATGAACGGATGGATCACTGATGTCCTGGCCGACTATCATGACAACTGTATCGTCATCTGGATCAAGAGAGATGACGGAGCCGTCACGTGTATCACTGAGCCATATCGTCCGCCCTTCTATATTGCAGGATCGCTCCAAACATTGCAGGATGTCCAGCGGAGTTATCGGTATGAGCCCGGGGTGCATTCCATCGTCTTTGAGCGGAAAAGGCCTTGGCTGCGGCAACCACCCGAATGGATGCTCGCCGTCAGACTGGATGACTATGGTGCCATACACACCTTTGCAGAAAACGTTCAGCGGCAGTACGAGAATTGCGAGTTGTTCAATGTCGATGTCAGCCCCGTGCTTTCGTTTCAAGTCGCCACACGACTTTTCCCCCTCGCCCATATCAACCTAGCCAGCCTCGGTCTCTGCGACCGCCAGGAGGCCCTCCATTACCAGCTGCCAGAGCTCACCACCGTCAGATTGGACGCGGATATCAAAGATAAATATATCCAGGCTCTGACGCTCAATAGGCACCATATAGAGGGTGATGAGGAGGCCATGCTACAGCAGCTCCACCATCAGATACGAGACAAAGATCCTGACGTCGTCTTTACCACTGGTGGCGACGGCTTCCTCCCATTGCTCTACGCGAAAGCACAGGAGTACCATCTTGCGTTTACATTGGGCCGCCGCCGGGAGACGAGATCGTTTACGGGGGAGCGAGTGTTCCACAGCTACGGCCGGATGTTGTATCGGCCGCCGCAGTGTCTGCTGAACGGCCGGCTACATATCGATACGGAGAACTCCTTCTTCTATCGGCAGAGCGGTCTCCCTGGCCTGTTTGATATCTCACGGGTGTCGCGGCTGCCGCCGCAGAAGCTCTCACGGGTGACCCCTGGCACCGCAATCACGGCGATGCAAATCTGCCATGCCCTCCAGCGGAACGTGGTGATCCCATGGCGGAAGAATATGCCTGAGCGGATGAAGACCGCCCGCACGTTGTTTCGGGCGGATCGAGGCGGCATGACGTATTCACCCGATGTCGGCTTCCATGAAGACGTCTACGAATTGGATTTCACGTCGATGTATCCCTGCATCATGATCGACTACAATATTTCGCCCGAGACCCTGTTCTGTGACTGCTGCCAGGAAAGCGGCCATCGGGTACCAGAACTCGGATATCATATCTGCAACAAGGAAAAGGGATTGATACCAGAGGTGCTGACGCCATTGGTGCGTCGGCGTATCATCTACAAGCAGCGGCTCCGTAAGACACATGACGTCCAGTTGGTGGGGCAGAAGGATGCCTTGAAGTGGGTATTGGTCACTTGTTTCGGGTACACGGGCTACCGCAACGCCAAGTTCGGACGGATTGAATGCCATGAAGCCATCAATGCCTACGCCCGCGAGCTGCTGCTCACCGCGTCGCATATCGCCGAAGACAATGGCTTCCATATCCTGCATGGCATCGTTGATTCACTCTGGCTGCAGGGAGATGGCGACATCCAACAGGTCTGCCGAGAAATACAACAGGAGACCAGTATCCCCATCGAGCTGGAGGGCCGCTATAAATGGATCATGTTTCTTCCCAATCGAAGCGACGGCGCAGGATCACTCACCCACTACTATGGCGCCCTCCACGATGGCAGCATGAAGATCCGTGGGCTGGAGCTTCGACGGAGCGACACCCCACCCATCGTGAAGCACTGTCAACGGGACATCCTCGACCATCTTGCAGATGCGGATACCAAGCAGGCATTTTTCCAGCGGCTGGACGGCGCCTATGATATCCTCCAGGAGTATATTCGGCAGGTGCGGGAGCAGCGGTGTCCGCTGGACGACCTGGTGATATCGAAACGGGTGACACGGCAGCCAGATGAGTACCAGCAGCGCAATGCGACAGCGTCCTGTCTCCAGCAGCTGGCGCAGGCAGGCGAAACCGTACTTCCTGGGCAGCATGTTCGCTATGTCATCCAGGATGCCTCATCCAGCCGGTGGCATCGGAAGGTGGAGCCATGGCAGCAGTGCAGCAGCCAGACCCAGTATGACCATGACAAATATGTTGAGTTGCTCTGCCGCGCGATGGCCAGCCTGCTGCTCCCCTTTGGGTATACCACCCAAAAGGTACAACAGCACATCCAGGGTCTCTCCGAACTCCAGCTATAACAAAACATCATACAGATAATGGAGAGGGGAGGAAGGGAGGGGGAAGAAAAAGAGGCTGGTGTTGAGGTGTCCCTCCCATGGTGGGTGTGCTGCCCGTGTGTGCCCGTTTTAGGGCGCTATATTGACACACGGGCGTTCTTCTCACCCTCTCAATCAGCCCTTTGATATTTAAGCGAGGGGAGGCCCCCCGCCCTGGTGGTGTTTATATGTCTTGTGGTTTATTCTTATTCTGTGAACTGGGCAAGAGTGGTTTCGGTGAGCTGACCTGAAACGCCCTGATTTTTCTGGAGAGTGAGGAGATCGGCGGGGTTGGGCATGTCGATGATGTAGTTGCCGTGTCCGTCGTTGAAGATAGAGTTGATGAACCAGGCGCGGAGGAAGGCAATGAATGTGCCGGTGTTCTCTATCGATTTGACTTGGGGATGTGCTTCCTGTATGATGCGTTCGTCGAGATGGGGAACACGGTCGATTTTGGCTGCCTCACCCTCAATGGTGATGGTGTCGACGTCGTGGTGGTAGCGGAGGACGCCGATGAAGGGCGGCAGCCAGTCTGGCGGCTGATGGTCTTCAAGGGCCAGCCAGATGTAGTCGGCGAAGAGACAGTAGTGGGGCAGCTGGTAGCCGAACCGGTGCACGTTGTCATGGTTGCTTTTCACCTCGACGAGATGGATGCCAGGTGGAAAGCTGGATTTGAGTCGATCGTGGGTCTGCTGGAGCTGCTGGTAGCGGCGGCAGTGACTGCCAGCGCATGGCGACAGCGTATTTCCTCGGTGGCAGCGGTTTTCGCTGTGGTGGTAATATGTGCAGGCAGCCCGTATGGGGTCTCCTCGTTGTTGGAGCGTCCGATGGATCCATGGGGTGAGTGTTTCGTCGTTGATGTAGACGATGTGGTCGGCGTAGCCATGGCAGGGTTCAGCACAGACAAATGGGGTAATTAGTCGGAATATCTCTGAAAGCGTCTGTTGTATGTCTGCTTCATAGGCGCCGTCGTTGGTTCCCATCCCAACTACTGAGAACAGCGGTAGCGGTTAAAAGAGTGGGGAGGGAGAGGCCTGGCGTTGTATAAAAATCTGTTGCCATGGATTGTAGCACCCGGCAATGGATGTGCAGCCGCATCGATACAGATATGGGGGCTTGAACCAAGGTATCCTGGTGATGACAGAGTCCGAGGCACGATGGCATCTTTGGCGTAAGGAGGATGACCCAAGTGTTTCATAATGTCCTAGACGGTGAGGAGGCCTTTTTGTTCTAGGTCCTGTTGGAGATGGATGATAGCCTGTGACGCCTGATCGGTTTTTCGTGCGCCAGTGCATACGACGCGGCCGCTGCTGAACAGCAGCATCACGACGCCTGCCTCGCTGCTCCCGCGGTACACCAGCCCTGGAAAGATCTCGGGCTCGTATTCCACGTTTTCCAAGCCCATCGCCATGGCGGCCGCGGTCAAATTTAGGCTTCCACCGAGGTCGCCTGAGGCGACGATGTTCCGCACCATGACCTCGGTATCGTCGATCACATTGCCGCCTGCCTCTCTGACCGTGTCGAGGAGTTGCTCTGCAGCCTGCTGGATATCCTTACGGGTTTTTGTCCCGGTGATCACCACTTTGCCGGTCCTGAATAATAGAAACGTCGCCTTTGGCTGCTTGCTTTGGATGACCAGACCAGGAAACACATCAGGCTGATACTTGGCGTCCGATAGAGCCATATCCAGCTTGGAGAGATCGAGCTCGTCGGCGATGCGGGTGGACGCCACCATGTTCTGCACCGTAACAGTGACATCAGCCATATTCTGGCATGTTCTTCCCTCCAATAAAGGTTTGCATGCACGACTGGAGTTAGTGTCGGGGTATCTGTACAGTAGTGGGATGAGGAAATGTTTATAACGCCTTCCATGATTTGTGTGCAGCTGCTGGTGTGAGAGATGGGACGAGAGCTGTCGGCGTCAACGGTGGTTATTCCTTCTGAGCTGCTGGCGATAATGATCTGTTTTGCTGCGAACAGTGTGCTGACCAGGTATCTGGTCGCGAATGATCTTGTGCCGCCGTTCACGTTGACCGTTATCCGTTTTGTCAGCGGGTTCATCATGCTGGTTGTGCTGGCAGCTGCTGTTCCACGGGTGTTTCGGCGGGAGAAACTAACGTGGCCCTATGTGGTGGGAGCCGTGTCTCTCGGCGTCTATGCATTCTCTATTTCATTTGGCTATGACTTTATTACTGCGGGGGCTGGCGTTCTCGTGTTCTATACCTTTGTCATTGTCACCATGACCGCTTATTCCATCTATGTTGACAAGGAAAAGCTAACGGCTCGGCTGCTGTCGGGGCAGGCTCTTGGCATCGCTGGCGTCGCTGTCATCACCTTCGGCGGCATCTCCGATGTCACGGCTCTTGGGACGCTGCTGATGGCGGTGACGGGCACGGCGTGGGGCGTGCACTCGGTGTACTGCCGTCGGTTCACGAGCTCGTTTGGCTACACCTACAACAGCTTCCTGCTCTTCGGACTCGCGGCAGCTGTCTTGTTCGCAGCGGCATATCCCATTCAGGGAAGCCAGCTCTGGGCGGGCATGACCACCGTCAGCCTGGGATGGGCACTCGTGCTGGGGATGATTACGACGGCGTTGAGCTATGCGTTGTGGCATAGCGTCCTCACCAAGATATCGGCGTCGCAGGGCGGTGTCTCGCAGCTGCTGGTCCCTGTCATCGGCGTCATCATGGGCGTCCTGCTGCTCGGGGAACAGGTCACCATCTCGCTCGCAGTCGGCGGCGCCATGATACTAGCAGGGATTTTTCTGAACACCTTTTAGCGGTGCAGGATCACCGGAAAGCAGATCTATCTTTCATTGTGCAGCCGGGAGCTGCGAAAGAGCGGACTGTTTTATAGCCCCGTGCCGATATAGGTCTCTATGTTGGTGTTTGTCCACGGGCTGGGCCATACCCCTGATGCCTGGCAGCCGTTCCTCCAGTTCTTCCGAGAGCGAGCCATCGAGTGCCGGGCCATCGATCTGCGGGAGAGCCCTGACCCATCACAGGTGCGGTTCAGGGATTACGTTGACACCGTGGTCAGCCAGGTTGACGAGGATGACGTTGTGGTGGGGCATTCAATGGGCGGTCTCATCATGCAGAAGACTGCCGAGGAGACCGCGATACGCTGTGGCGTCGGCATCTGCTCCGCACCCCCACAGGCTGTCAAGTTCAAGAAGAGCACGGTGCTGTCCTCGCTCCGCTATCTGCCGTATGTGTTGTTCAAGAAGCCCTTTTATTTTAGTTACAGCTACACGAGAAAGCTGATGTTTAACTGCATGAGCGAGGAAACAGCGAGGCAGGTATATGGGCATGAGATACGGACGGTGCCGCCCAGGGTGGCCTATGAGCTCGCCATGAACAAGATACCGGTCAACGAGGTAAAGGTGGATTGCCCGCTGCATTTTATGGCCGCCGCGGAGGACCGGCTGTCCCCGCCCTCACTGGTGAAACAAATCGCGGAGAAATACGATGCATCCCATAGCGTCCACGGTGGCTGCCATTATATCTTCCCCAACTGGAGGGCATATGCCCGGGGGATAGCATCGTTTCTTGACACCGTCAATGCCCCAGGATGAAAACTGTTTTTAAGCAGCGATGGCATTGTGGTGTGTGGCAGATGAAGACACGGTGAGATTGAGCTTTTATCGGGGGACCATCGAAATCCACGGCGACTACAATGTGCCGCATGCCCGCTGGGACAGCCGCTCCCACTGCCGCCGGAGCGAAGCACTCCACTACCGCGACATCATCGACTACCTCGACCAGTCAGAGATACCATACCATGATGAAGTCCTCGACCTCGTCGCGTGTCCAACGCTTCGCTGCAGCGACATCAATCTCCGTGACTATCAACAGGACGCCCTCGACCGGTGGCTGCTGGACCGACGAGGTGTCATCGTTCTCCCCACCGGCTCAGGAAAAACCGTTATCGCGTTGAAAGCCATCGAAGCCGTCGATGCACCCACCCTTATCGTGGTGCCAACGCTGGACCTGGTTGACCAGTGGAAACAGCAGCTGCAGGTCTTCGACAGCGACATCGGCGAGTACACGGGCCGGGAGAAAACACTGGAAGCCATCACCGTCTCTACCTACGACACCGCTTATAATGTGGCGGAGCATCTGGGCAACCAGTTCAAGCTCCTGGTATTTGACGAGGTGCATCATCTGCCGTCGGAGGGCTATCGGCATATCGCCGAGTTTTTCGCTGCGCCCTACCGCCTCGGGTTGACGGCGACCTATGAACGCGAGGACGGCCTCCACAGCCAGCTGACCAGGCTGCTGGGCGGCAAAGTCTACGAGATGGAGGTGGAAGAGCTCACCGGTGAGCATCTCTCCAGCTACCGGGTGGTCACCATCTATGTCGACCTCACCAGGGAGGAAAAGGAGGCCTACAGCCGCAACATGGAGATCTTCCAGTCATATATCAGGAACTCCAACATCACGATGCGGAAACCAGCGGATTTCCAGAAAGTGGTCATCCGCTCGGGCAACGACCCCCGGGCCTGGCGGGCGGTCCGCGCACGGAACCAGGCCCGCAAAATCGCCTACAACTCCCAGGCCAAGATGGACGAGCTCAGGGAGCTCCTCCGCCAGCATCGAGACGACCGCATCATCATCTTCACCCGCTACAACGACCTCGTCTACCGGATCGCCAAACAGCATTTCATCCCCTGCATCACCCATACCACCCACAAGAACGAACGACAAGAACTGCTGGAGGGCTTCCGCACCGGCCGCTACAACGCACTGGTGAGCTCACAGGTGCTCGACGAAGGCATCGACGTCCCCGACGCCAACATCGGCATCATCATGAGCGGGACAGGCAGCAGCCGCGAATACATCCAACGCCTCGGCCGCATCCTCCGCCCCACCGACAGCGACGAGGACGCCATCCTCTACGAAATCGTCTCCAGCAAAACCGCCGAAACACGGACCTCCTACCGACGCAAACAGAAACAAAAACAAAAACAGAACACAAAGAAAACGAGTCAGAAGGAAGCGACGGAGCGTTAGCATGTTGCGGAAGGAGCTCTTGGTGGTGAAGAAGTATAAGCCTGATATCAGCCCGGTCTTCGCCACCGACGATGAGCTCTCGTTGCTTGAAGAAGTGATGGACTGCTACCACCAGGGGGAGAGCCGTGGTGACATCAGGGACGAGGTGGCAGAGTTGGAGACACAGCAGAACTTTAAACGAGTGAGAGGCTTCGCCGACATCATCGAACGACACTGCACCTTCGAGGAGCAGTGGACCATCCAGCCGCGGGAGCTCCGCAGCTATCTCTACCAGGAGGGCTACGCAGCCACCGAGCAGCAGCGACACCGCATCATCGAGCAGGCTGCAACACATTTCGAGGTCGACCGGGAGACCATCGAGATGGATTTCTGGGCTGACCAGGACGACAGCCACATACTCGTCGAGGCGCCCGAAGTGGACCCCGAGGCGTTGCTCAGGCAGTATAATCTCTCGTTGGTGCAGACGCTGCTGTTTGACGCCCTTGGCTTGCGGATAACGGTGTCGGGCCGCTACCAGCAGATCTTCGGCATGATCAAATATCTCGGCCTGATGTACCACGCTGAACGATCCAAGGGAGCAACGGTCGTCACAGTCACCGGACCAGCCTCGCTGTTCAAGAAAACAAGGAAATACGGCACCACGCTCGCCCGGCTCATCCCCACGGTGGTAAGGGCACCTGGCTGGCGCATCCAAGCGCAAGTAGAAACACGGGTCATGGGCGAGCAGCGCATCTACGAGTTCGATCTCGATGACAGCAAACGAGATCTGCTCCCCAGCTACAAAGAAGCGGAAGATGAAGAGAAAGCGGAGTCGTTTGACAGCATGGTGGAGGCTTCGTTTGCTCGTCGGTTCCGCGCGTTAGATAAGGACTGGCGGCTGGTGCGTGAGCCTGACATTTTGGTTGCTGGCCATCAGGTGATGATCCCTGATTTTTGTTTCCAGCGGCGGGGGCAGCAGCTGTACATGGAGGTAGTGGGCTTCTGGACACCTGAGTATTTGGAGAAAAAACTGGAGAAACTCGGGCGAGTGGAGGAGCCGTTGTTGTTGTCGGTGAACGAAAACCTTGCCTGCACCCAGGAGGACTTCGACGCCGGGCATGATGTCATCTTCTATGACAAAAAGATACCCCTGGTTGAGGTGATGAACCATCTCCGCCGGCTCGAAGAAAAGCAGGACAAACGGGAGCTGGAGCAGCTCCGCAAAGAAGGCCTTCCCGCCATCGAGGAAGACGTCGTGGCGGTGGACCAGGTTGCCGCTATGACGGGCGTTGGCAGCCAGGCAATACGGTCCTACGTTGAGGAGGAAGACGATCTCGACTGGGTGGTCGCTGGGTCAGTGCTGGCTCGGCCGTCTGTTCTTGACGAGATAGCAGATCGGATTGATGGCTTGGAGGACCGGTCGCTTGCCATGGTGGAGCCCATCCTGGCTGACTATGGCCTCGGCGTGGAAGCGGTGGAGCAGATGGGCTACACGGTCACCTGGAGCTCCCTCGACCCCGATGACGCCGTGGTGACAAAAAAGCAGCAATGAAAAACCGTCACCACTATACCGAGAAGCTATCCCTCGGTGGGTCTCCGATATATTTTTTCCATCTCGTCTCTATCGTAGAGGAGCGACGCCTCCCGGATCTTGTCATAGATATATTTCATGGAGACCACGTCATCCCTGGCATACTCCCGCAGCTGCCGCC
Source organism: Hadarchaeota archaeon (SeqCode) (assembly GCA_964434275.1). Lineage (GTDB taxonomy): Archaea > Hadarchaeota > Hadarchaeia > Hadarchaeales > JAGGTB01 > CAYLJV01. The sequence goes on from CAYSUV010000002.1 coordinate 18,308, forward strand.
ATGAAGGCTCCGCATCGCCCCCGCCGTCATCGTCATTGTCATTGTTATTGTCGTCATTCTTTGAGGCCATGTAGGATGCGTAGATGGCGCCGACATCTTTCCCTGTCAACCAGTTCACGCCTCGTTCGTATCCAAGCCGCTGGGAGACATCGTCGAGCTTCGACGTCCGGCAGGGCAGCGCGGCATGCTGCTTAACCCAGTACATGAAATCTATCTTTTCTATCGCGGTCCAGATGTCTCTTCTGTCGGGTGCATACCGCTGGATGAACCGGTCGAGATGGACATAGTCGAAGCCGGAGCCATACCAGGCGAGCAGGCAGCTGTCAGGCTGCATCGCCTGCTCCAAGTAGTCGAGGAAGCGGTGGATGATCCGTGCCTTGTTGTCAGGGTTTTTCTCCAGCAGGCTGGTATAGCTGTTGGTGCCGTCGTCATAGAGGCCGATATGCCAGATGATCGATGGCTGCAGGCTGTCCGTCTCTATATCCACGTACAACCGATGCCGGCCGGCGAGATCATTCCTTTTGATACGGTAGACGGTGTCCTCTTCGAGGGCTTTTGCCGCTGACACCCATTTAGTGCTCCGGTAAGGCCCGATGCCGGGATGCTGCATCATGTCCCGGGGATGCTGCCGGCAGAGAGCGTTCCTATCATGGATACCCCTGTTTTTGAGCTGCATGGAGAACCGTCTCCCCATCCCAGGGATCGCCAGCAGCCCAACCCGTTCGGCGGGAAGGAACTCATAGGATGGCCGCTCGCCAATGGCGACGAGGCCGATGGTATGGCCGCTCCGGGACCATGTGGTGCCTAATCCGTGGATCGCTGTGCCGTTCCACCGCTGAGTCTCCCCGGCGTCTATCGCCGTTGAAAACAGATGGTAGCCATCCTGCAGATAGCTATCGAGCATGTCTACAAGGGAGGCATTAGCCAGTTTGAAGGCAAAGGTTTCCTCGTCTATCTCTTTGCGGATCAAATCAGTGACCACGGTCGGCTGACCCGTCTCCAGTGCCGCCTTATCGAGCTGTGGAACCGCCTCCCTGTCACGGATGACCAACACGGCATGGTCGCCAACCGTGAAGCTATCAGTGTCCTCGATGCTGTCGAGATGGATAACCGGACGTGAAATTATACTGTCGATCCATGCGATGCCCTCTCCATCTAACTCGCTAGTCAGGGTGACATCGGGATTCATGTAGCTGACAAGGTCCCGGAGGTCTTCGTCGCTGTGCCCCCATATCCCTCTCCGCTGGAGATGCAGAATCCTCATGCCACACCTACATGGATACCAGACCATAAAAGCCTTATTGACATCCCATACTATCTGGGTGAATGAAGCCACGTTGGCTGCGCAGCACCTATCCAGACTATCAGGGGCAGATCGCGTTTTCCACCACGATATCCAGCCGAGACGCTCGATATCGGGAATCCAGGGAGCTCCACCGGCATCTCAAGCAGATGCTTGCAGAGCACGATATCCGTCTGTATTCACATCAGGCACAGGCCATCGACAGCTTCCTCCAGGGCGACGACGTCTGCGTCACCACGAGCACCGCCAGCGGAAAAACACTGGCCTACGCCCTCTCCATCGCCCACCACCTCCACACCACCCCCGACGCCACCGCCCTCCTCGTCTATCCCACCAAGGCGTTAACCCGCGACCAACAACAGGCACTCGACGACATCTACACCTTGCTCGACATGGATGTCACCATCGGCATCTACGACGGCGACGTCACCTCAGCAACAAAGCGAAAGGTCCGTCAGCATGCTGATCTCATCCTCACCAATTTCACCGGGCTCAACCTCTACCTCAAACATCACCAGAAATGGAGCCAGTTCTACGAGCATCTCCAGGCCGTGGTCATCGACGAAGCACACTACTACACCGGCCTCCACGGCATCCATGTCGCCTGGATCATCCGACGGCTCCGCCGCATCATCCAGCACTACAGCAGCGACCCACCGTTCCTGTTGTCCAGCGCCACCCTGGGCAACCCCAGCGAGCATGCCGAACACCTCGTCGGCAAACCCTTCACGGTGATAGATGAGGATGGCAGCGAACGCGGCAGCCGCCATCTCGTCATCTGGAATCCACCCAAGCTCCACGAAAACATCGGTGAACGCGTCAGCACCCACCGGGAGAGCAGCCGGCTACTGGCGCATCTCGTCGCCCACGGCATGCAGACCCTGATGTTTGCACCATCCAGGAAAATGACCGAGCTGGACAGCCTCTGGACAACCGAGCACCTCAAAAACCAGTATAGCGCCGGCAGAGCCATTGTGAAGCCCTATAATGCTGGTCATTCAAAGACAGAGCGACGCCGCACCGAGCAAATGCTCCGCGGGATGGAGCTCGACGGCGTGGTGTCAACAACCGCCCTGGAGCTCGGCATCGACATCGGCAGCATGGACGCCACCCTGCTCTCTGGATACCCTGGCACGCGGATAAGCTTCTGGCAACAGATCGGCCGGTCAGGCCGCGGCAGCGACACAGCGCTCTCAGTCCTAGTTCCCTTCAACAGCGCACTGGACCAGTACATAGCAACTAATCCAGAGTATTTGCTGGGTGAGGCGATTGAGGACGCGGTGGTGGATTTGTCGAACAAAAAGCTGTTCTCGCAGCATCTGTTGGCCGCGGCGGATGAACTCCCGTTAACCCAGGATGACCTGGCGTTCTTCGGGGAGAAGATGCAGCCTGCCGCTGAGATGTGGCGACAGGAGGGCAGCCTGGCGGGTGACATCCAACGTGGCTACCGATACATGAAAAATGATTTTGTGCAGAACAAGATCAACCTGTATTCGATGGGCAACGACCGGTTTGACGTGCAGATACGCACAGCAGAGGGCGGCGTTGAGACGTTGCCTGCCATTGAGCGGACGCGGGCTTATCGTGATTTCCATGAGGGTGCCATCTATCTGCATCAGGGTGAATATTACCAGGTTGTTGAATTGGACAGGGGCAGCAGCCCGCGGGTTGTGTTGGAGCCCGTTGACACTGATTATTATACGGTGACTCTGCGGGAGACCGCCATCGAGGATATCGAGAAAACGGATGAGAAACAGGTCGGAGACCTGACGGCCTGTCGGGGCACCGGTAGGGTGACTATTCATTACTATGGCTACAAGAAAAAGCGGATGACGGATGACGTGGTCGTCGGCACGGAGGACACCGAGCTGGAGCCCATCTCCATCAATACGCAGGTCTGCTGGATTGAGATCTCCGACGGTGTGAAAGATGAGCTCTTGCAGTTGGCTGAACAGAAGCTCATGGATGGTGTTTGGGAGCTGCGGGATGACTGGAGCAGCCGGATGGAGGCAACCTCGTATCATTATCATGGCGCGTTGCATGCCGTTGAGCATAGCTTGATCCATATGTTGCCGTTGCTGATGTTGATCGATGAGAAGGATGTCGGCGGCATCTCGACGCCGTTGCATCCCGAGATAGGGTGTGGTGCGGTGTTCATCTATGACGGGATTGATGGCGGCGTCGGCTTTGCGCATGACGCCTACAAG
>CAYSUV010000003.1:0-20053 GCA_964434275.1 Hadarchaeota archaeon (SeqCode)
ACGGAGCCCCTGTGGTGTAGCCCGGCCAAGCATTCGAGCCTCTCGAGCTCGGGACTCGGGTTCGAATCCCGACAGGGGCATACACCCTCAGTTTAAATCCCAAAAAATTATTTTTCTCTTATTTTTTCGGTTTGAGTTTTAATATTTATGCTGACTTTATTGAGAAAATTTTACGGTAGGGTAATTTTGCAGTTGATATATATTCTATGCTGGGTTTTGGTGGGAGAATAACACTAGTTTATTTCCCGCGTGACATATCGAACCATATCATTTCACCCGATATTGAAGCTTGAATTATGTATTCGTTAGCTTGATCTTTGTCTATATCCAAACCTATCACTCTCATTCCTCCTTTAATCAGGTTTCCAAATTCGGCTATTGTCACAAATTTATCATTTTTCTTTTTCCATATCTTTACACTATCGTTTAAGCCAAATGTTGCTTTAAATGATTCAAAAATATGTTCTATTTTAGACAGTAAGATAGAATTATCATTCACATTAGGACATTTTCTGAGAATCGATATTAATCCACTTCCAAGATGGTCTAAAAGCCGGTCGCCGTGTGTGACTATCAGGTCGATTCGATTGCATTCGATTGTTCCAACAGTTCTTACAACAATCCCTCCATGTTTTAAAGTTTCTTTTTCCAAAGTCCCCTCTTTGTTCGTAAAAACGATGGCGTTTCCACGGGCACTATTACCAGTTACCAAATCATTCGTGTTACCATCTCCGTCAAAGTCTCCATTAGAGACGGTTAGAAAACTCCCGTTTGCAATCTTTTTCCTATCCCACTCCCCGATTTCGTATCTATAAAGACCAGGATTCGGTTTTTCGGTAAATTCATCATTCGCTCTGGCCGTTACTATGATATCGTTCTTTTTTCCGTCACAATCGAAATTGATGGGATTATCAAGGATCCACCATGCACCGATTAAATTATCTATGAAATGCTTCTGCCAATTAGTAGAGATTTCAGGTTTTCCTCCAAGGTACTCCAGCAAAAACAAGCCTGCATTTTCACAAGAATAAATGAAGTCTTTATCTCCGTCTCCATCAAAATCCAATACAGTTGAGTTTTGAACAGCATTGGCCTTTGAGTCGAGGGTTGTGGTCTTCCATTTGTTCTCGTGTGGGGTAGCTATCTCCACTAGGTCATCTCCTTGATCTAGGATTAATAAACTGATTTTTCCGGTATTGTTGAAGTCTGCCACATTTACTCCTTCTACTTCTTCATATTTGTTTGCTATAGTGTGTTTTTTCCACCCGTTCTCCATACTCTGAAACCAGAAGACCTTTCCTGTTTCTCCTCCTCCGACTATTAGGTCCATTTTTCCATCTTTGTTTATATCGGCTTTTTGTAAGCCATCGGGATCTTTTATGTCTGCTATATGGTGCTTTTCCAAATTCATTTTTTCTTTTTTTCTATCGGGTGTCTGAGTTACTGTGAGGAAACTTCCTATGAGTAATAGAGCGAAAGCTCCAGCTATAATTTTGTTTTTGTGTTTTTTCAAAACGCTCATTGTTTCATCTTCTTCATATCGTTGGTATTTCTCCGACTTTTTTAAGATAAAGAATTCGTAGAAATTTTTATGCTGGCAGATTTATGAATAAATTCTTGTTTAAATTTCAGAATTCTTGGTTATCACTGCTTTCAGATTTCGGGAACTGTTTTTATTAGTTAATGATTTTTTATCGGTTTCGATAAGTCTTATTAATCTCTCGGAACAATCTTTTATCGGTACCGATATAATGAGGCTGAAGGGTTATCTTAGACCATTAATGCTCAAACTATTGAGCCAAGAAGATAAAAGAACAGGGAGTGAACTTGCAAAGGAAATAGAAGGAAGACTCGGTTCGAAACCCTCTTACGGTTCAATATATCCAAACCTGCAAAAGCTAGTGAATAAAGATTTTCTAAAGGTCAAACAGGAAGGAAAAAAGAAAAAATACAGCTTGACTAACAAAGGGGAGAAATTCGTTTCAGAGCTGGAGGAGAAAAAGAGAGACCATACCGAAAGTTTACTCAGCATGTTAAGAACATTCAAGACACTTTTTGAAGATGAGGATATCGAACTCTTAATTGAAAATATTAAAAATAAAACGAATCAAGAAACTCCACAATTCCCCGAAATCCCACAAATCCATCACTTAATCCTGACAAAAGACATCGAGGGAAGAGAAGAGAAAATTCGTGAAGCTCTGGAAGAAACTCTCGAAAAAGTCGAAAAAATCTTGGAGGTGCAAACGTGATAAAAGGGACAGTTCAAATGTTTTTCAATTTCACACCTAGAAACATTATAATATGGTTATTAATGATGATGGGAATTTCGCTTCTATATTTGTTCTTCATGCCGAAACTTATGAACTTACAATCAGTTCTTGCGATTCGTCAAGCCAAGAAATCCCTAACCAAACTTGAAGATTGGTCCGATAAATCGAAGAAAACAGCCTTGGAAAAAATAACCGAATACGGTAAATCGCTGGATGAAGTAAGACCTGATTTGGAGGGCTTTTTAGAATTTTTCACTGTCGAACCCGTTTCGGAAGACCCTTCTGGAGTTCTTGACAGACTTGAACATATTCTAGATGTCAGGAAGACGAAGTACGAAGATGAGGTTAGGATGCTCGCTCCCGAGGCGGAGAAAGAAAAATTAGCAGATTTGGAAATGACTGTAGAAGGAGCAGCTTCGACCTATTCTGTATACAAAGTTGTCCGACACTATATTACGGTAGCGGAGAAAATGGAAAGCCTTCAGCTAGCCCAGATGCTTCAAATGCAATTACCATTGCTAGAAAAGATGGGGGAGGCTTATCAAAAAGCTACGAAAGCGTTTGCAGAGGGAAAACCTATAGGTGATGGGATAGGGGCGATGGTTGCTAACAAACTGCTAGACGATACAGAAACCGAAGAGGAGATTAAAGATACCGTCTACGCCGAAAAACAGATTGAAGGTAGAAAAACGTACGTGATGAAAGCAAAAGGGCCTGGAGGGCGAGTAGGGAAACCTGGGGAACTGATAAGGAAACTGTCCGAAGTCGAAAAACCTGATCGGATATTCATGATAGATGCTGGAGCAAAGATGGAGGGGGAGGAGAGTGGAAAAGTTGTCGAGGGAGTTGGAGCAGCTATTGGAGGGCCTCCGACAGAGAAACATAAAATTGAAGAGATTGCTAGGAAAAAAGAAATTCCTGTCGATGCGATTGTGATTAAAGAAGGGCTTGGGGAGGCTATCACTCCCATGACCAAGGACTTATCAGAGTCTGCAGATGATGCTGTTGAGAAGGTAAAATCTGCTGTTCGTAATCGCACGGAAAAGGGGGACGTTGTTTTCGTCGCTGGGATAGGCAATACTATAGGTATAGGTCAGAAGCTTGAACAACTCCCTCAAGACTTTCCTGAAGAGGACAAAGAAAGGGACGAACTTGAATCGTTTTCCATTCCCGGTTTAGGTGGGCAAATTGGGATTGAAAATATTGGAAGCTTATTTTCATCAGTTGGGGGAATGTTTCGCAAAATGTTAAGGAATGTTTGATATGGAATTATATGATTCTATTTTTAGGCGGAAATCGATAAGGAATTATTCTGAGAAAAAAATATCACTTGAAAAATTGAGGAGAATCAATAACTATACGGAGAATTTGAATAGTCTTACTGACGATTTTGTGAGAGAAATTAATATTTTAGATAGAGAAAAAATAGATAAAGCGGTGTCGGGCTTAATCGCTGATTTCGGAAAAGTGGAAGCCCCTCATTACATTACTGTTTCCGTTGAAACGGAAGGTAATTATTTGGAGAATTTAGGCTTCCAGCTAGAGTTTCTAGTTCTCAAACTTACAAGCATGGGTATAGGAACTTGTTGGCTCGGGAGTCATTTTGATGAGGATACTTTGAGAGGAATTCTTGATGTGGAGAGAGATAGGAGAATCCCGGCAATAATTGCACTAGGTTATCCAGACAAAGAAAATGCTTTTAGAAACACTCCCGAACAGGCCAGCAGAAAGAAAATTTCTGAAATTATGATTAACGAAACTGAAAAGATTTCGAAAGGATGGGAAAAGATTCTAAATGCGGCTAGATTGGCTCCTTCGGCAATGAATGGACAACCGTGGAGATATGAAATTTTTGATGAGGGTGTTCATCAGTTTATTGATACGGAAGGCGGAATCGTAAAGAAATTAGCTAAAAAGTTCGGAAATTTGAGGGAGATGAACCACATCGATGCCGGCGTGGCTCTTAGCCATATCAAAGTAGCTGCTGAACATAAAGGGAAGGAAGTTGAGTTTAGAGATGAATCTTTAGAGCGAGATGATTTTGAATATATAATTTCAGTTTTTGAGGAATAAGACTGATTTTAAAGGAAACGGAACTCATAATGAGCACTTATTATTAGTAAAATTCGAATTTTCCCCTCAAATCTCCTTTTATATCTACTTCAGGTTATTTTAGTTGAGGAGAGGAGTGGGTTGGAGTTAGAAAGTTATTTTCGGAAGATATTCTTTCTAATCGAGTTGTTTAACCCTCTTAATTTCCTTGTTTTGTAGGTGAGTTAAATTATGGACTGGAAGCGAAAAAGTAGTGAGCAATGTAGTGAGCAATTCGAAAGTTTTGCTGGGAATATAAAATGTATAGAGAGAGGTTCAGGGGGTTTTGAACGGAGTGTTTTTCAAAACGATTTTCTATCAAAAATTTTGAGAGGGATAATTTCTGTTTTCGGGATGTATTTACTCATCCAGAGTACAGACTTGATTTTGAGATCTTCGAACTGGGGGTATGTTTTACAAAATCCATCGTATGTATTATCGAGTTTTTTCGGTTTCTTACTGATTTTGGCGGCAATCGTACCGGGCAAGTTCGTGAAAAATCATATTGTTTCGCCTCCTTCCACAGAAATAGATAATTTTTTCATTTCTATGGGTGATAGGAGGTCTGAGTCCGTTAAACGTAATAGTGGAATCAGTTGGATGATAAATTATCCTGAAAACCTTCCTAACCCCATGAAGGTGAAGAATTCTTCTGTGTATGATTTTTTAATCGAGGTAAAGGTAGAAAATAATACGAAAAATTCGTTAGAACTCAAAGCACAAGTAGAATCGTTAAATCAGGGAATAGCTTTCATCTCTTCTAACAAGGAAGAAAAGTGGGAGTGGTTGCCGATTCCTCATAAGGAGGCTGACTCAATCGGTTTGAAGGATCAAGTTGAGACCCGTGTATTAGGAGAAGGGGATTCCACAAGGTTTCACTTCCATGCAGTATACAGACCTCAATTCTCAACCTCTTTTTTCCCCGGATATTTACCATTAAACTATGTGTTAAAAGGCGAATTCTCCTCTGGGGAGAGTTTCAGTTCAGGAATTCAAAGGATTGAACTACCATTTGTAGGAGGAGGTTTTTAATAATGAGTTTAATATCTGGAGAAGTTTCCTCCAAAGTACGGAAATTTCATCTACCCTTAAGAAAAAAGTTTCTCTTTTCTTTTTGCGGAGATTTGAAAGAATTATACGAAAAAAATTATCTTAATGAGAAACAACTCGAAGTTTTGAGGAAGCAGTTGTTTGAAATATTCACTTTGGAAAAGGAAAATCCTTTAGCTCGTCATTGAAAATATCGAAAATCTCCAAAAGAAAATTAAGAAAATAAGAAAAAGAGGTATATCTCTAAATATTGAGGTATTGGTTACAAATCGTCATTTTTTCCGCTTCTCTAGTACCTTCATAAATCTCTGTGATTTTCGCATCTCTGTAAAATCTCTGAACTTTGTAATCATCTATATACCCATACCCTCCGTGCATCTGAAGTGCCTCATTTGTTACATACACGGCGGTTTCCCCTGCGTATTTTTTCGCCATAGCTGTGATTCCAGGATCGGGGGTTCCTTCATCCCAGAGCCATCCTGCCTTACGGACTAAGTTTCTAGCGGCTTCGATTTTTGTTGCCATATCAGCTAGTTCCCATTTTATACCTTGGAACTGGTTGACGTTCTTCCCAAAAACTTCCCGCTCGTCAGTGTAATCTAACGCTTCTTCTAGAGCTCCTTGTGCAACTCCTACTCCTTGGGCTGCAATTCCTACCCTAGTAAAATTAAAAAACTGCATGAATTGATAGAAACCATTCCCTCTTTCACCTATCAGATTTTCTTCAGGCACTCTTACATCGTCATAAATTACTTCCGCAGTAGGAGATGCTCTAATTCCCAATTTACCGTCTAATTTTTCTGCTTCTACTCCCTCTTTATCAGTTTCAACCATAATAACAGAATGTCGCTTATGTCTTTTATCCGCGTCAGGATCCGTCACACAAAGAGTTGCCAGATAATCAGCTGTAGTTCCATTCGTGATAAACTGCTTATTACCGTTAATCACCCACTCATCACCGTCTTTTTCAGCTTTAGTGCTTATAGAAGCTACATCCGTACCTGCATCAGGTTCCGTGATAGCACCGCCAAAAATAGCTTCACCATTTGTAAGAGGTGTAAGATACTTCTCTTTCTGTTCTTCATTTCCAAAAAACATCACCATCTCCGAACCAAAAGTTGCCAGAAGAATATTTCCCAGGCCCGGATCAACCCTCCAGAATTCTTCGTTTAGTATTGCTTGTCCTAATGCTCCGAGTCCTCCACCCCCATATTTTTCTGGGAGCCATGCTCCTACAAAACCTAGTTCACATCCTTTTTTCCATAGGTCTTCCGGGAATTTCTCTTCCCTGTCACATTTTTTAGCTAGCTCATCTTCGAATTCACCTTCAGCAAATTCTCGAGCGGCTTTCTTCAGGGCTTTTTGTGAGTCTGTCAGTTCAAAATCCATGTTTTTACACCTCCTTTCTCCTTTGTCGGGTTTCTGATTTTTGAATTTAATTTTTGTACTGTTGTCTAATTTAGTGGAAAATTTATTTTTATTATTTCTTTTGTTGTGTGAGGGTTGAATTTCCGTTAGATTTTTCTACTTTTTTGATTTAGGTTTGTTTGCGGATGACTGAAATTATTTTTATCTTTAGCCTTCGTTAATTATTTGTGATTGTATGGATTTGTCTTGGGAAAAAGAATATGAGTTGGATACTCCGTTTACGGTTTCTTCCTCTAGATTTTTTGCTTCGGCGAAACAGGACGGGTCTTTCAACGAGGATTGTGGATTTTGGTTACCTCCAGTCAAGGTACTCGACAAGCTTAGATTTGCTATCGATGATGTATTATTAGAATCGGAGAGAATTTCTGTAAATCCAGGTTTTGTTCGTATGAGGGGAAAATTTGATGGAAAAAATTGGATTCAGACTTGGTTTTGCCCTGTTGATGAACCTGCATCCGTAGTTCAATTTGAATCTGATGCGGAATCGGTAAGTGCGGAACTCGATGCAAATTACCTAAAAGCAAGCTCCCCGTTACGTGAAGAACTTGGTACAGATTCTTGGAGTCTAGATGGTGAATTTATTGAAATAGAAAGCGACGAAGAAAATTACTATACTGCTTTAGTTTGTGATAAACCTTTCAGCTTCGATAAGAAAAATAAAAAAATAGAGTTAGAATCGGGAACGGTTACAATTGTTGTAGCTGGATCCGCTGAGTCTCAAGAGAGGGCGAGAAAGACCGCCAAAAGTATTCTCGAAGAGAAAGAAGAATTTTTTGAAGAAAAGAAAGAATATATTTCTGATCTGATTTTTGAAAAAACGTATTTAGACTCTCCAGATGAAGAATTGAACAAGACCTTTGCATGGGCTAAAGTTGCAACAGATATGCTTTACCATGAAGGGCCGTTTGGCAGCGGTTATTTTGCTGGTTTACCTGATTTTCCCAGGTTTTTTGGTCGGGATACTGTCTGGTCTGTTTTAGGGGTTAACTCTTTCGGATGTTTTGAAAAAGTTCGGGACTCTTTGGAGACTTTAGGAAAAGTTCAGTCCAATGAGGTTGGTCGTTGTAAGCTTTCTGGAGAAATACCCCATGAACTCACATCTGACGGAGGGGAGGTTCACTATAATAGTTCGGATGCTTCGACTCTTTGGGTCAAAGGAATTTATGATTATTTAATGTGGTCAGGTGATCGTGGGTTTTTAGAGGAGAATTATGGAAAAATCAAGGACGCTGTTGATTGGGGATTTGAGAAAGATGAAAATGATGACCTGCTTGTGGAAAACTGGATGGAATTATTCTCCGGATCTCCACTTTTCTTAATCGATACTAGCTGGATGGACACCAAAATCCGATGGAAAGCTGCAGTAGATGTTCAAGGCATATGGCACGAAGCACTAACTTGCGCAAGCGAAATGGCTGAGGAGATGGATGACGAGGAATCCGTGAAAAAATATTCGAATACAGCTGAAAAATTAAACGAAAAAATAAATGACTTGTACTGGAATGAAAATGATGAGTACTTCTATGATACGAAGGGTTTACTTAGAATGTCTGGCTCTACTACTTCGAATCCGATTATCTTAGCACTTTTCGATGTAGCTGAACGTAACAAAAAAGATAAGATTTTTGAAAAAATCAGTTCAGAAGCTTTCACTACCGACTGGGGAGTTAGGAGTGTGAGTAAGGAAGATTTATTTTATCTACCTGGTGGTTTAGGGATATTATCTTATCATAATGGAAAAGTCTGGCCTTTAATAACTGGCTGGTGTTGTGCTGCTGAATATCAGAATCATTGGGACGACATTGCGAAAGAGCATTTGGATTCTTTTAAGAGATTGACAGAGGTTGATTCGCCTGGATATCTCCCTGAGACAGTTCGTGGGGATAAGCTAAAGCCGAGAGATTGTTATCATCAGGTCTGGTCCTCTGCGATTTTTGTTTATGATGTTGTGTGCGGTCTTTTTGGTGTGAAACCGGACGCGTTCGAAAATAGTGTTAAGATAGAACCGCACATACCTGAGGATTGGGATTCTGTTAGTTTGGAAGGTCTTGAGGTTGGAAACACTTCGATTAGCGTTTCCTTTGAGCGTACAGGTAAGGGATGGGATGTGGATTTAGAAGCGGAGGGGTCTATATCCGTGGATTTGAGCATGCCTATTGAGGCTTCGAGTGTGGAGACAGGGGAGGGGGAGATTTCGTTTTGGAAGGCAGGTACTGAGGAGTGTGTGCATACTGGTGTTTCTATTGAGTTATCAGGAAAAGAGAGGGTAGTTTTTGAGGAGTAGTTCTATATTTGTTTGGAGTTCCTTTTTCTAGGTTTTTCTTTTAAAACCGGCTTATGACCCACATAACCTTTATATACCTTTAGAAACCATTTAATGACGTGAAACGGGTTAAAAAGGAGGTGGTATAATGAGTAAAATAACAATAGAATATGATGAAGATGAGGGGACATTTAAAGCAGACGGCAACTTAAAAGTAGAACTACCCTTCCTCCCCGTCGTTAAGACGTCAACCAAAGAAGCCGCAAAGATAACAGAGGATATAGTAGACCTAGGAACCAATTCCTTCAAATCTTTATTAGAACCAGCAGAACAGATTTTGAAAGGTTAAACAACACTAACGACGGCTAAAAGACTAATACCCTTCAACTTTTTGTTTTTTTAATTTTTTTCAGTAAGCCCCCAAAACATTGGGGTATTGGTATGATTGATTATCCAAAGAGGTGATTTAATGAAACCGGTAGACAAAATGGTTGAAGAAATAAGAGGAGAAATAGAAGATATAAAGTCAAGACTAAGTGCGGATTTGGGAGCTGCTGCTGCAATGGCAAGTGATCAAACAGTTTTCAAAACACATATTCAAAAAGGTAGGAGAATTTCTATTCCGAAGGCGGAAGCTGAAGCCCTAGGTATTGAAGAGGGAGACTTAGTTCAAATAATAGTTCAAAAAATCAAAAATTCCTCCGAATAGGCAAAAATTCAAAATCTTAACAATTATCTCTATTTATTTTTAGAAATTTCATTTTGCTCTTACGATTTGAATTTTTAAGAGTCTGTTTAAAATTTGTTTTTTCATTGCTTAAGTATCAAATATGATTTTGGAAATTTGTTTTCGTCGATAATCTCTAGAAAGGGAAGTAAGCTTTTGAAATTTCCAAAAAGCGTTCTCAAAAATTCAGAAAAGGTACACATAAAGGATATAGGTATTCTTCTGAGTATGATGAGTTCCTATTTTCCTATTCGGTATGAAAGATTGAAAACAAAAATATACCTAGTTTAGATAATAAGATTATTATCTGCAAAATTAGGCTTTGTAAATAACATGAATGAAAGAAAATTTATCTCCACACCAGTAGCACTTTCTTTTTTCATATTTTTGATAATACTCCTGTTTTTTCTCCCACTGGTTCTGAGTGAAGCATTTCAATTATTAGGATTCAGCTTCAAGACAACGGTTGCTTTATTCATATTCACTTTATTTGGAAGCTTAGTGAATATTCCGATACACACTATTCGGACTAGGGAAAAAGTAAAAGTTACAAGAATCCGATCAATTTTCAATTTCATATATACGCAACCTGAAGAAGAATATAGAATCAAAAGAACAACTATTGCTATGAATTTAGGAGGAGCAATAATTCCGCTTTTACTCTGCTTATATCTTCTAATTAGTTACCCTTACCTTTGGCTGCAGTATCTAATCGGTGTGGCAGCAGTTACTTTTCTTAGCTATACTATTGCAAGACCAGTTCCAGGAGTGGGCATTACCCTTCCAATATTTGTACCACCCATAACAGCTGCAATAGTAGCGATTCTTATTCCAGGTCGTCCTGATACTGCGATTGCTTATGTCTCTGGTGTTTTAGGTGTTTTGTTAGGGGGGGATGTGTTTAACTTGGCTAGGCTTTCTAAGTTTGAATCAAGGTTTTTGAGTATAGGTGGGGCTGGGACTTTTGATGGTATATTCTTGACGGGGATAATGGCGGTTCTTCTGGCTTCTTTTTAGTTAAATCAGGTGGGAAAAATTAAAGAATCTATGTTTGGAAAATACAAACTGAATACTTTCTTAGAGGTGTGAAAATGGCGATAATAGGTCCGGACCAATATGTAAATCGTTTGGAGGATATGAGAGCTAATATCTTTATTGGCGGTGAAAAGGTTGACAGAACTGATGATAGATTGCGGGCTGGGATGAATGTCATTAAGGAGACTTACAAGGCTCCTTACGATTCAGAGTTAGAAGAAGTTAGTAAAACTGAATCTCATTTAAATGGTGAGGAAATTAATCGTTTTTGCCATATTCACCAGACAGAAGAGGATTTACTCAAAAAGCAAGAGATGACCAGAAGCTTGTGTCATAAAGTTGGGGGGTGCATTCAACGCTGCATGGGGATAGACGCAATGAATGCTCTTTCTGTGGTAACATACGAAATGGACGAAGCGTTTGGAACAAATTATTACGATAGATTTGAAGATTATCTAAAATATTTTCAAGAGAAAGATATATGTGCGAACTGCGCTCAGACAGACGCAAAAGGAGATCGGTCAAAAAGACCTTATGAGCAGGAAGACCCAGATCTTTATCTGAGAATAGTAGAGGATCGTGAGGACGGTATAATAGTTAGAGGTGCCAAACTTCACAATACGATAGCTCCATACGCGGATGAGATAATAGCAGTTCCAACTCGATTTATGACGGAAAAGGACAGTGAATATGCAGTATCTTTCGCAGTTCCTGCCGATAAAGAAAACGTGAAACTAGTGGTTAGACCGGCTGAACAACATGAAAGAGAAAAATTAGATGCTCCAATCGCGGAAATTGGTGATGCAGAATCATTTACAATTTTCGATGATGTGTTCGTTCCGAAAGAGAGGGTGTTTATGAATGGGAAAGCTCACCCAGAACAAACTCCATACGCTGGATTTTTAGCATTGCTTTTCGCAAACTATCATAGACATTCTTACACCGGCTGCAAACCGGCTGTCTCGGAAGTCCTAGCAAGTGCATCTGCTCTGGTATCGGAATATAATGGGATAGAAGGAAAATCTCATGTCAGAAAAAAAATTTCCCACCTAATAGGAACGGCCGAATTGGTTTATGCTGCGGGTGAGTCGGCTTCCCGGAGAAGTGAAAAGTCGGGGTGTGGCACAGTGATTCCTGATGAGATTTTGGTTAATGCAGGAAGAAGGTTGGCTGGTGAAGAAATATATAATGAGTATAAGATTTTAGCTGATCTTGCTGGTGCTTTGCCTTCGACTTTGCCTTTTGAAGGAGACTTTAATTCTGAAGAGGTTGGTGATTTGTTGGATAAGTATATGCAGAGGAACCCAGAGGTGTCGACAGAGAATCAACATAGAGTTTTTAGAGCGATTCAAGATGCTACGGTCACTGACTTAGCTGGTGTTATGCAATATGCAGGGTTGCATGGAGGCGGGTCGCCGCAGATGGAAACTATAACGATGATGAAAAGGTATGATACAGAAAGGCTTAAGAAAATCGCTAAATATCTTTCAGGAATAGAAGAAAAGTTCGAAAAATTTGAAAGACTTACGGTGACTCCTAAGCAGATGTTGGAAAGATTTCGTGGGGACTGAAAGACTTGGTAAGTCTTATAAGCTCAATATCGAAAACCCAAACCAGTCTTAAAACCAAAATTAGCTTTTCCAAGAGTGGGGAGCGAAAAATTGAACAAGAAAAGTGAAAATGGTCCGAATGATTTGCAGCAGGAGATTTTGAATCAGGGACTTTGCTGTGGTTGCGGAGCGTGTGAGAATCTTTGTCCCTATATTGATGTTGTGAGAGGAGAGTCTATTTTCATTGCGGATTGTGACCAAGAAGATGGGGATTGTTATAATTATTGTCCAATGACGATCGTGGATGTACCTTATTTAGAGGAGAGGATTTTTGGTTCTCATAGGGATGATTTTAGTTTAGGTTATTATACGAATGTGAAGAAGGCTCGGTCTAGTTCTTCTAAGATTAGGAGAGATTCGCAATATGGCGGATTGGTAACTAGTCTGGTTAGTTTTTTGCTGAGTGAGGGGTTTGCGGATGGTTTTATACTCACTGGTGTGAAAGAAGATTTGAGTTCTTCTCCTGAACTTGTGAAGGACGCGGAGAGAGTGAAAGACTTTTCAAAATCTAAATATGTTACAAGTCCTAACATTTCGAAATTAAACGAGATAAGGGAAAAAGAAGAGGGAAAGATTGGAGTGGTAGGAACCCCTTGCCAGATAACAGCTGCTAGAAAAATTGAGATTCATGATGATTATGAGTTCGGACCACTTGTCGGTTTGTTTTGTACTTGGGCTCTCAATTATGATTTTCTCGATTACGTGAGTAAAATTGTAGATATTGATAAAGTAGAAAAATTTGATATTCCCCCACCTCCAGCTGAGAAATTGTTAGTTTATTTACAGGACGGGGTGAAAGAGGTTCCGTTAAAAGATGTCAAGGAGTATATGATGGCGACTTGTAATTCTTGTATGGATATGACCTCGGAGTTCGCAGATATATCTGTCGGTCAGGTTGAAGGAGATCCTGAATGGAATACTGTACTCGTAAGGAGTGAGAAAGGAAATGAGATTTTTAAAGAAGCTGTTGATTCAGGGGTTGTAGAAGTTGAAAATTTAGAAAACAAAAGATTAGAACATCTAAGAGAGGCCGCTGGAAAAAGAAAAAAGAGAGTTTTCGATAACTTTCCAGAAGAGAAAATCAACGAGAAATTGTCCAAAGAAGATAAGAACTCGATAAAAGAGGTCGAATTATGAATTATGGTAAAGGAAAAGATAAGGCAATATTATTGGGGAACGAAGCTATAGCTAGAGGTGCACTTGAAGCAGGGGTAGATTTTTGCACTGCTTATCCAGGAACACCGTCAACAGAAATTATGGAAGCTTTGATAGAATCATCTAAAGATTATGGTCATTATACAGAGTGGTCGGTGAATGAAAAGGTGGCTCTTGAAGCGGCAGGAGCTGCTGCTTCCACAGGTCTCAGGGCGCTTTGTGCAATGAAGTGCCAAGGATTAGATGTAGCTTCTGACTTTTTGAACACAGCAAGTCTGGCCGGAACTAAAGGAGGATTTGTCTTGGCAGTTGCGGATGATCCGGGGGCGCATTCGACGACGACTGAATTTGATACAAGGCATTTTGCAAAGATGGCAGACCTTCCTCTTTTGGAACCTTCAAGGCCAAGGGATGCTAGAAGGATGGCGAAAAGAGCTTTTGAAATATCGGAAGAATTGGGTGTGATTGTTATTCTTAGAACATTAACACGTATTTCTCATTCTAGCGAGACGATGGAACTTGGAGAAATTCCGAGTAGGGATAGGTCTCCTGAATTTTCTAACGATGAATGGTATACTTCTCAACTACCTTTGTTGAGTCATAGCACGCATCATCAAAAAATGAGAGAGGCTGAAAAATTATTCGAAAAATCAGAATTTAACGAATATAAAGGGCCTTCCGATGCGAATCTTGTTGTAATGACTTCAGGGTTGGGGTGGCCTTATAGTTTGGAGGGGATTGGATCTTTGGGTTTAGAAGATCAGGTTGGTGTCTTGAAGGTCGGTACGGGTTATCCTCTTCCGGAAGAGTTGATTAAGAAGCATCTTATTCATGCCGATGAGGTTCTCTTTGTAGAAGAAATCGATCCGTTCCTCGAAGAGAATGTCAAAAGCATAGCTGGAGACCATATTGGTGAAATAGGTAATGTTGATTTCTATGGAAAGAAAACAGGTCACGTCAAGGGTGAAGATTACGAACCAGGTGTGGGAGAGATTGATCCTAAAATGGTGGTGAACGCGTTAAGCGAAATTACTGGAGAAGAGTATAAAGCTAGACCAGGCGAGTACGTTGAAGCTGTCGAAGATTTTGCAGAAGATTATTCTGAAGACAGAATAGTTTCTTTCTGTGCAGGCTGTCCGCACAGGGCATCATTCTGGGTTATAAAAAGAGCATTAGAGTGGACAAAAAAAGAAAATATAGTGACTGGAGATATAGGTTGTTATGCAATGGGTTTGGGCCCATCAGGGTATTTTCTTCTTAACACTCTTCATTGTATGGGGGCTGGGATTGGAGTTGCTCACGGTTATAGCAAATTGAAAGAGTTTGATTTTGAACGTCCGGTAGTGGCCTTTGCTGGTGATTCGACTTTTTATCATGCTTGCTTGCCAGGCTTGATAAATGCGAAATATAACAATGGGGATTTACTGTTGGTTGTTTTAGATAATGAAACTACTGCGATGACAGGCCATCAGCCACATCCTGGAACAGGGATTACTGCAACGGGTGAAGAAACAACTCGGATAGATCCAGAAACTATTACTGAAGCTTTAGATATTCCGACAGTGGTTAAGGATCCATTTGATATAGACAAATCTACGGAAGTTGCTTACGAGTTGCTTCGAAAAGAGGGTGTGAAGGTTTTGATATTACGCCATCCGTGCGAGTTGAAGGAGTCAAGGGAAAGAGAATCTGAGTGGGTAATGGAAATAGATGAAGAAAAATGTATCGGTGACGATTGTGGATGTGCACGTTTCTTATCGAGGGAATTTAATTGTCCCGGAATAATTTGGAATCCTGAGGAAGGAGTTTGTGAAATAGATAGGTCAACTTGTACTCAGTGTGGTCTATGTGTGGATTTGTGTCCTGGAGGGGCAATAGAAAGGAAGGAAGTGGGAGAATGAAAGACCTTACAAATATAATAATTACCGGAGTCGGAGGACAGGGCAATGTTTTCGCCTCACGTCTTATAGCTAATGTGGCAATGGGGGAGGGATACGAAGCTTCTGATGCGGAGATATACGGAGCTTCTCAAAGAGGAGGTTCTGTAACAAGCCATGTTAGACTTTCAGACAAGGGGGAATACGGACCACTGATACCAGAGGGAAGTGCAGATGTGATAGTAGGATTTGAACCAGTTGAAACTGTTAAAAGTCTCAGGAAATTCGGAAGTCCTAACGTAAATCTTATTTTAAACCCTAGACCTTCCTCCATAACAGCCTTTTCGGGCCGGGTAATGGAGTATCCTGATGTTGGAGAAATCGTTGATTTTTGTGGGGAGTATAGTTCCGAGTTAAAGTTGGTTGAAGCGACAGAAATTGCAGAGGAATTAGGTTCTCCGGTGGTTCATAATATGGTTTTGGTTGGGAGTTTGGTTGGTGCCGGTTGGATTCCTTTATCACCGGATTCGTTTGAAGCTGCGGTCGAGGAGACTTTTTCCGGAGAGAGTATAGAGTTAAATTTGAAAGCTTTTAAGAAAGGTGTTGAAGCGGTAAAGGGTTGAATTTTTCTTATCCTCTGTGAATCGGTTTATTTGTTGGTAGCTTTGATTTTTTCTATAAGCTTAGGGATTACTTCATAGAGATCTCCTACAAATCCATAATCACAATAATTGAAAATCGGGGCTGAAGGATCGGTATTAATGGCTATGATTGTATCTGACTCTTTCATTCCAGCTAGATGTTGAGATGCTCCTGATATACCACAAGCAATGTAAACCCTAGGCTTCACCCTCTTGCCACTGTACCCGACTTGATGGTCTTTGTCAACCCAATCATCGTCTACTAACGGCCTGCTAACTCCAAGTTCAGCGTCTAGAGTTTTTGAAAGTTCTTCTATTAGTTCCATATCCTTGGGTTTATCTAATCCTCTGCCACAAGAAACGATTACTTCGGCTTCTTGAAGGTTAACTTCTTCTTTCTCAATAAATCTCTCAATTTTCGGACTCCCCTCCGATTTTTCTGAGAAGGGCTCAATCTCTATTATCTCCCCCTCCCGGGAAGTTTTCCTCCCGGCTTCTTCAAACTCTTTATATCTGACAGTGGACATTTTGGGATAACCATCGTTACGAATATGAGCTAGAATATTCCCAGTGAACGCAGGCCTGATTTGGATGAATTCACCCTCTTTTATCTCCAAACCAGTGCAATCGGCCGTTAATCCTGTTTTTAGATTTGCAGCTATTCGAGGAGCCAAAGATCTGCCGAATTTTGTTGCACCGATTAGAAAAATCTCTGGACTTTTTTCTCTAACAAGCTTGGCTATATTCTCTTTATACAAGAACTCATCTGGATAATTGAAAGAAGAAGATTCCATAAGAAAAACCTTATCTGCTCCTCGAAAAATTAACTCCTCAGCATTTTCACTGTCTGGAGTCAGCAAAACACAACATAGATCCGTTTCTAACTCCTCGGATAATTCTTTTCCCTTTCCAAGAAGTTCATAAGTAACCGGATGTATACTCCCTTCGTGTTGTTCTGCGAAAACCCAAACATTTTCGGATTT
This sequence comes from Hadarchaeota archaeon (SeqCode), assembly GCA_964434275.1. Classification (GTDB taxonomy): domain Archaea; phylum Hadarchaeota; class Hadarchaeia; order Hadarchaeales; family JAGGTB01; genus CAYLJV01. Next base: position 17,134 of record CAYSUV010000003.1, read on the forward strand.
TTTCTTTTCGGACATACTAACAAATTTCCTCCCTCTCTTTCAAAATAGCGAAAAGTTTTTCCGAAGCTTCTTCAGGACCGCAAGAAAATTTCTCACCCTCTCTAACCTCTTCCTCAGGAACCTCCACTTTCTCTACAGAAGTTGGAGAACCTTGAAACCCAAAATGTTTTTCATCCGCAACATCAGCCAAATCATCAACATCCCATTCTTCCAATCCAGCCTTTTTAGCGCTCATCTTATCCTTTAGCGAAGGGAGACTAGGCTCATTGACATCTTTAGTAACGGTAATAAGACTTGGAAAATGTAGATTCTTAACATAAGTTCGACCCCAAACCTCCGAAGAAACCTTCAAACCATCATCACTAACATCTAAAACCTCATCAACAAAAGCAACATGAGGAATCTCTAAAATCTCAGCCACTTCAGGCCCGACCTGACCAGTATCACCGTCGATAGTTTTCTCTCCACAAAGAATCAAGTCAAAACCGCCGAGCTTTTGAATGCCGCAAGCAAGCGTATAAGAGGTAGCCCATGTGTCAGCGCCACCAAAGTTAGGATCTGTTAGCAATATTCCTCTGTCGCCTCCTCTCGCCAAACCATCCCTAATGGTCGATTCAGTTTGAGGAGGTCCCATACTGATTATTGTAATTTTTCCTCCTACTTTTTCTTTGATTTTTACTGCTTCTTCTAAAGCGTTTAAATCGAATGGATTGGTGGTTGTGTCTGCTGAACTTCTGTCTATTCTTCCTTCTTCTTTGTCAAATATCACTTTGTCTATCTCGGGGACTTGTTTCAATAATACGACAAGTTCTAGATTGGTCATAGTTATCTTTCTCTAGAGTTTACAGAATTTTCCTTCAAAGTCTTTATTTTCAGAAACTATTTTGCCGGGGTTAAGAATATGATTAGGATCGAAGAGGTCCTTTATTCCCCTCATCAGTTTCAACTCTTCTTTGCTGTGATATTTCTCTAAGGCTGATTTTTTTGCTATCCCCACACCGTGCTCTCCTGTAATTGTTCCTCCTAATTTGATGGCTTCTTCAGTCCACTTTTCTCTAATTTCCGCGATTTTTTCTCTGTCTGCGTCTTCTTTGAAAAGTGCGCTGACGTGTAAATTCCCGTCGCCAGCGTGTCCGAAAGCGCCAAACAAACTGTCAAGTGATGTCTCTTTCAATATTTCTTCGGTTTTTTTCAAAAATGTAGGAATTTTACTTGGAGGTACTGTCATGTCGGAAGACCAATAGGGTTTGTACCCTTCGATAGTTCCGGATAATCCAGCTTCAGGGATTCCAAGCCTAATACCCCAAATTTTGTCTATTTCGCGGTCTTCCATCGCTAAAAATGTGTCGATTGCGTTACGCTCTTCGCAGATTTCCATAATTTCTTGAGCTTTTTCTAGAATCTCATCTTCATGTCTTCCAGAAAGCATTATCAATAACGTAGCTTCCCCTTTTTCAGTCGGCCATTCATCTCCAGTGTATAATTCACCGGCCATTATGGAGGTTCCGTCTATGTATTCTATCCCGTCTGGGATTATACCACTTTTGATTATCTCGGGAACGGTCTCTATAGCAGCTTCTCTGCTTTCAAAAGGGATTGTAATCATTTTAGGGTTTTCCGAAGGTGGGTAAAGTCGGAGTGTGGCTTTAGTTATGATTCCTAAGGTTCCTTCACTTCCTATAAGTAGTTGGATTAAAGGATAACCGGCATTGTTTTTCAAGATTTTTCCACCTAATTTGATTACTTCACCATTAGGAAGAACTACTTCTAATCCTTTGACATAATCCCGCATGACTCCATGTTTCATAGAGACCTCGCCACCAGCATTGGTAGCGATACTACCACCAATCTGAGAGTCTTCAGTAGTAGGGTGAATCGGAAGAGCAAGCCCTTTGTCCTCGACGGCATCGTAAAGATCCTCCATTCTAACTCCTGCGTCAACTTCAACCATCATATTCTCTTCATCGACATCAATTTTCTCATTAATACGCTCTAAAGATAAACCGATGCCGCCATAAATTGGAACGGATCCGCCAGCAAGACCAGTCCTCCCACCAATAGGGGTGACTGGTATCTTATTCTCAGTGGCAATCTTCATAATCTCAGAAACTTCTCCTGTTTTTTCTGGCCTTACTAAAACATCAGGATAACAACCTTCGACTTCAGTCTCCGGAGTTTCATCTCTTTTGTAGTCTTCCATTTGTTTTTTATCGGTGATGACAAATTCTTGGCCGCATATTTGTTCTAGTTTTTCGATAAACTTCTGGTTTATTTCCCCATAATTAGATTCGTTCATTTTTCACCTCATAATTTAGCTATTTAGACTGGGTTTATTTGGAGGTGGTTTAAAATTTACCATTATGCGGTTTATGTTTTCGAAAATTTTCGTTTTGGATTTTTGGTTATCATTATCATAAACGGAACTTTATTGAGGAGAAGTTTTTTCTGAAACCTAGGAGATAAGAATATGGAGAAATATGGATATCGAAGTTCCTTATGGAGAAGGGAAAAAGAAGTTTCATATAGATGAAGACCGACTTTCTTGGGTCATATCCCCAAATAATCCTCCATCGAGAGGAACTGAAGCTGTTTCGGAAGCTCTAGAAAATCCGAAAGGTTCAGAATCATTAGATAACCTAGCTAATAGTGCTGATAATGCTGTTCTTTTGGTTGATGATAACACTCGAGAGACACCTCAAAGCGAAATACTTCCTATCGTTTTAGATAGGTTGAATATGAGTGGTTTGAAAGATGAAAATATTGAGATAATAATCGGATTAGGAACTCATCGAAAAATGTCTGAAAAAGAGATAGAAAAAAGATTCGGAGTTTCAAACCGTGTTAAAATAAAAAATCATGAATGCAGAGACAAAAGCCAACTGGTAAAAACCGAATCAGATGAAGGCCATCCGATATATGT
>CAYSUV010000004.1:0-19241 GCA_964434275.1 Hadarchaeota archaeon (SeqCode)
TTTGAAACTTCTGGCATTTTTTCACCTATGCTCTATCTTTTAATCTTAATCTTGGGGCCAAACACATTGATCTCAACTCGTCCGTCATAAGTTTGAAGGCGTAAGAGGTCTCCACTTCACTAACTTCAGAATCTTCACCACAAACAGGACAATAAACTCTATCCCGCCTCTCGTCATGAACTGCAAAATTTCCACAGTCTTCACAAACTTTAGCTGTATACCTATCTGAAGAATCCAAAAGCCTATCCTTCAAAAGTCTAGCTGCTCCGTGACCGATAAGACAGTCACGCTCCATTTCACCAAACCTCAAACCTCCTTCTCTCGCACGTCCCTCTGTGGGTTGTCGAGCCAACATTTGGTATGGTCCACGAGCTCTGGCGTGTATCTTGTCTGATACCATATGGTGAAGTTTTCTATAGTGACAAATGCCGATAAATATTTTCGCGTTGAGTTTTCTGCCGGTCTTACCATCATACATGGTTTCTTCTCCTGTTTGTCTGAAACCGTATTCTTTCAATAATTCTTTTAACTCTTCTTCTGAAGTTCCTCCAAACGGACTCCCATCGATTTGTTCCCCTTTCATCGAACCGGCCTTACCTCCTAACATTTCTAGGAGTTGTCCGACAGTCATTCTAGAGGGGATAGCGTGAGGATTAAGAATTATATCAGGTACCACTCCAGTCTCAGTGAAAGGCATATCTGCTCCCTTTACCACCATTCCAATAACTCCTTTTTGCCCGTGTCTGGAAGCGAATTTGTCACCTATCTCTGGTATTCTAGGATCTCTAACTCGGATTCTAGCTAGTTTATCTCCGTCTATATTCTCTGTAAGCAAAGACATGTCCACAATTCCTTCCTCGTTCGGCCTCATTCTTTCTGAACTTTCTCTCCGTGCTTGTCTTACTCCCAGTCCGAACTCGTCTGTTTTTTCTAGGAATCTTGGTGGACTGGTTTTTCCGATCAATACGTCTTTTCCTTTTACTTCTGAGCCTGGATGAATTAGTCCATCTTCGTCTAAGTTTCGGTAAAGTTCCTCTTCGGCGTAACCTCTGATTTCCTCACCTGGTTTTTCCAGCCTGTCTACTTGCCCTCCTGGATACCGTGCTTCTTCAGTTTCGTACAATCTATAGAAAGTTGATCTGGCAAGTCCTCTGTCGATAGAATCTTTGTTCATTATTATCGCGTCTTCCATATTGTACCCTTCATAAGACATTAGGGCGATTACAAAGTTCTGACAAGCCGGTCGCTTATTATAATTCATGACGTCCATAATCCTAGTTTTGACCAATGATTTCTGAGGATAATGAAGCAAATGTGAACGAGTATCAACTCGTTTTCGGAAGTTTGCGGCGGGTAATCCCAATCCTTGTTTCGCCATGTTTGCACCGTAAGTATTTCTCGGCGACTGATTATGCTCGGCGTATGGAACTAAAGCTGCGCTTACCCCCAACATTCCAATCGGGTCAAGTTCTAAATGTGTATGGTCTTCAGTTACATCTTCCGGAGAAACTGCAACAAAAGTATTTTCTTCTTCTTCAGCATCTATAAATTCTATTACTCCATTGTGCACCAAATCGTCCCACTCTATTTCCCCATTCTTCAACCCATCTACAATCTCTTCTTTTAACTGCGGTTCGCCATCTTTGACGACGATGAGAGGACGTCTCGAACGACCTTGATCACAATTTATCATAACTTCCCGAGTTTCTTCATAGAAAGTTATATTAACTTGCGGGCTTATCTCACCCTCTCTCCTCTTCCCTCGTACATTCTCTACGAACTCCTCCCCGTTCTTCACCGGTCCTAATAATCTTCCATTTAGATAGACTGGTGCTTTCCCCTCCCATTCAACTCCCTTTTCTAGTTCTTCTACCCCTAACTTCCGAAGTTCTTTTTCAACCTTTTCCTCATCAGTTCCAGTCGAAACTAGAGCTGAGAGAGCGAAGTTTTTAACAAGTCCACAGTTTGGCCCCTCTGGAGTTTCGTTAGGACAAACCCTGCCCCAATGAGTCGGGTGAAGGTCCCGAGCCTCAAAGTGTGGGCGTGACCTGCTTAAAGGTGAAACTACTCTTCTGAGATGTGAGAATGTTCCTATATAGTTAGTTCGTTCCAAAAGTTGGCTAACTCCGGTCCTTCCGCCAGGCCAATTGCCTGTTGCTAGAGCGTGTCTTATTCTTTCAGTTAACACGTCTGCTCGAGCAGCGGTTTTGACGTTCACTTCCCTTCCTCGAGATTCTGCTCTTTCAAGTTGGTATTTTATATCTCGGGCTAGTTTGATGAACGCTAATCGGAATACGTTTTCTATCAGGTCCCCTGCGAGTTTTAGTCTTTTGTTTGAATAATGGTCTTTGTCGTCCACTCCCCGCCTATCTAATCCGAGTTCAATTGTACGTTCAGCCATTCTGCCCAGATAATAAGCTTTCTCCAACCATACTTCTCTATCGTTTCCAATATGTGGAAGGAGATACTTATCCAAAACCGACTCTGCCCTTTCCAGCCTGTAGTCTTTAGTCTGGCCTCTTGCAACTCTTTTACCTATGAAATCTAGAGCATCTTCTTGAGTTTTTACATCTGTTTCCTCTTGAAGATTTTCGATGAACTCTTTTGAAATTTCAGGATCTTCTGAAACTGCATTCACAATTTCTTTATCGCTTTCAAGACCCAGCGCCCTCATCATCACTACAAACGGGATGTTTCCAGGGACTGAAGGAAGTGAAACATGAATCAAAGCATCTTTTTTTCGTTCTACTACTGCTAGGGCTCTAAACCCTGCTCTTGATGAGAATACTTTTGCTACCTGAGTTTCTCCCCGTCCTCCTCGCTCAACTAAGATTCGGTTCGACGCAAGGTCCTCTTGGGTCACTAGTACACGCTCTGTTCCATTAACAATGAAATAACCTCCTGGGTCTAATGGATCTGCTCCGGACTCTATTTTTTCCTCTTCTGATTTTCCAGCCAGATTACAAATTTTGGATTTAATCATTACGGGTAAGTCGCCTATGTAAACTTCTTTGAACTCTCCTGGTTCTCCTTCTTCAACAGGAGCCATCTCTAAAAACAATGGTGCGGAATAATTCAAGTTTCTAAGACGAGCTTCATTGGGAGTAATCCTCGGGTTAGACCCGTCAGCTTCTCTAACCGAGGGTTTTCCAACTCTGATATCTCCAAGATTAACATCAAGTTCTTCGATATCCAATTCGATAAACCCTTCCTTTTCAGGATTATCTCCATAATTATCAATAACTCTCTGAAGACCATTATCAATAAACTCGTTATAAGAATCTAAATGCTGCCTCACAAGCCCTTTCTCTTCAAAAAATTTTTTAAGAGGAATCCAAGTATCCATACTTCACATCACCCAATCACATACCTATAAATTACAGCTTCTCCAGCTGTTTCACTTTCCCTCGTAACCTTCACAACATCCCCAGGCTCAGCATCAATCGCCTTAACAACTGGATCCTTCTTATCCAACTTCGGAAGTTTTACAGCTTCTATATCAAATTCTTCTAGCACTTCTTCCGCCTCCTCCTCACTAACAACCTCGTGCTTAGGCACCAAATCGTGTTCTGTAACATCAAACCCTTTTTCCTTCGCCATAATTATTCTCCGCAACATCTCTCAGCGGGCCCGGCGGGATTTGAACCCGCGACAGCCGGCTTAAAAGGCCGGTGCGCTAGCCAGACTGCGCCACGGGCCCCTGAAGCGCTTTGATTTTTCCTTAAAATCATCTTTATTATTATTTTCGCTTTTTTAAATTCTCTCCCCTTGCCTTTAAACCTTTCTATCAAAAAAGGTGTTTTTAGCCTAAAAAAAGGGTATATTAGGGGGACCCTAACCGCTTGGAAGGCCTCCAACATCTCGAAATCTTCTTTTCCTTCCTCCTTCACTCAAATCAATATAGTTAAGCATAGCTGAAAAAAGGCTTGCAAACCCGAAAATAATAGTCAAATGAAGGCCCCAGGCCGGTGAAGCTTGAGGGCTTCCATCAAAAAGGAATGTGATTGCTCCAACCAAAACGAGAACACTTCCAATTACGCCAATCCAAGTTCCTGTATATGGGTTATATTCTCTAATTTCTTTAATCATGTCAAATTCGGTTAAAGCTGCAAAAATTATTAGCCAACTGCCCAAAAAAGTGACTTTTCCTTGCCATGCACCTAATGCATTATAAAAAGTAGCTCCAGAAGCCTCCCATGGTGAAAAAGACCCTAAAAGGCAGAATAAACCGAATAATGCCAGTAAGGAATCGTACCTTACCTCTCTCCAATCAAACTTCATGAAACTAACCACCGTTTTTTCTTTTAGAAAACTCGAACGTCAAACAATCTTCTAATCAAAAAGTTATAAATTACCTTCCAAAGCCGGGAGAATAGCTTTTTCGAAAACTTCTCCAGACCAGACAAGCATAACGTGAGGGAAAAACCCTGGGTTTATATTTGTCGCCCCCTCCAACTTCGCCTTTTCTTTTGGAATCACTGCATAATCACCTTTACTCCAAACAGCAGTATAATCCACAGAACCCGCCAAAGATCCATCATTTAATTCTTCAAGAAAATCACTACCAGGGATCATATCCCTTCCACCCGGAGTAAAGAAACCTAGATAAGCTAAATACGTACCTGTATGAGGAGTACCCAATGTTATTAACTTGTCAACATATTCATCCCCCCCTAGTTTTTCAATATACCATCTCGCATCAAGACCCCCCATAGAATGGGCGATAATGTCTATTTTTCTATCCCCATGTTCTTCCCGAATTTTTTCGATTTCTTCTGCTATATCTCCTGCCTCATTTCTCGAAATATTTAGAACCCCTTCTATCTCTGAACGAATAACCTCAGCATCTCTTTTCGTCGTTCTTATTATGTCGTCTAACTTTTCCTCTATACCCTCTATAGTCATATCAGAAGATTCAACCGTACGATGGACTTTATTCGCAATTTCTTTAACATATTCACGCGGAATTCGCCTAATCCTATTCACTCTTTTTTCAACTCTCTCAGCGTAAACTTTCGGGGAATTTACCGACAAACCAGGTAGCGAAACACCAGAAAGATCTATCTTGTGAATAAGATGTTCTTCATATCCGGCCATGATTAGTCTCAACTCTAATACTTTCCACCATGGCATGATTGGGGTGTCCATATATCCATGAATGAAAAGAATCGGGTTTTTTGACCCCATCTCACCTTCTTCCGCATTAATCTCCGAAGGTGAATCCGAAACAGTAGTAGCCATAAACCTCAACTCTCCATATTTCCTAAACTAAAGCATTAAACCAATCACATACTAAAATCAGGAAGGAATTATTTAATTTTACCGCTTAATAAGAAAAAACATATGAAACTTAACACCAAATTTTTAACTACCACATACGGTTGGAGAGTTAAAATTGGTTTCGTTTGATAAAACAAAAATTTGGAATGAAGCAAAAAAAGGGATTATCCCTTGCGTGATAAGTTCCAGCATATTTATAGTTCTTATTTTTCTGCACTTCTTGTGGAAGTTTTACCTCTTTCAAAATATACCTTGGACTCTAAGCCTAGTAGTAATATTAATAGTCGGAATCAGTGTGCTCGCAGGATCTATACTCGGCCTAACTTTAGGGACCATATACGGATTGTTAGATGATGTCCTCCCCAAAGACAAGATTAAAAGAATAATTTCATTCCCACTATTAATCACCATAATTTTAGGGCCCGTAGTGATTTGGAAAATGATTTGGGGTGGTTACATAACCTTGTATATTTTCATTTCGATGCTCTTTTGGACTATTATTAGAATTGAGCTTGAAGGAAAGTCGGGGAAAATAAAAAAAGGAAACATTCTCTTACTCAGTGCTGCCTTTATAATACTAATTTCGATGGGTGCTGTGAGCTTGTGGTTTGGAGAAACAAACCCTACCCCCGACCAGATATTAGGGTCCGTGACTCTAGCTGGGGTGGTTGGAAACTCTAACTTGACCGGCGGATTTACGGAAAGAGGGAAAATGTCAATTCTAACTTGGCCATCGCCCAGTTATAACGATCATGTTGACTTTCTAGGAGTGAAACAAAAAAACGGTGGCTTTGAACCGAAACCTGAGATGGGTGTTTTTAGCGGTATATATCTGGACGAGAGAGATACGATGAGTTGGTTTTGGGAAAATGATTGGAAAAAAACGCATCGTTACAAAAATAGCTCACCCGAAGTATTCCTCACAGTTTTCGAAAACCCAGAGCTTGGAATGAAAGTAACTTCTCATAGCTTCGTGCTTCCTGAAGATAATGTTTTAGTTAGAAATTACGAGTTGGAGAAAAATAAAAATTCTCAAATTGAAAATTTTACAATGCTTTCTTACTCAAATTTTCACCCTACAACAGGAAAAATACCCCTTCTACCTCTTTCCGATTATTTCCAAGCCTATCCAATCCCAGTCGATTTCCCAATACTCAAGGAACCTCGGAAAGCATCTTTCAAAGAAAATTCTTTAGTTTTCTCAAAGATAAAATCATCTTTTTCAAACGAAAAATCTTCCAAAACCCCGATATATATCGGAGCTACATCATCAGCGGAAATTGGAGATTATCAAATCGGAACATCGAACGAAAGAGGTCCACAAAATGCATTCCTTGACTGTAAAGACGGAACTCTTTCAAACTCCTCGTCCGGAACCGGTAAAGTAAACGGTGCTTTTTCGATCAAATTAGACAACGAAAAAAATAATGTAACCTTGTATTATGCTGTTTCCCAATCCGAGGGCAAAACCCTAAAAATTTTAGAAAACGCTAGGGATACCCCCTACTCTACTCATATGAAAAATACGGAAAACTGGTGGGGTGAATGGTTACAAAAAGCAGCTATGCCAGATACGAATAACGAAAATATCATAGAAACTGCTGAGAGAAGCCTAATCTCCATCCGAAATGCTTATGACGAAAAAACAGGTAGTATTCTAGCCTCCGTGTCAAGACAACCACCTTACTTTCTCGACTGGCCGAGAGACGGGGCCTTCTTAAACTATGCTTTAGACCAAGCAGGATATCACAAGATGGTTGAGAAACACAACAAGTTTTATGCCGACATCCAGAGAGCTACTGGAACTTGGGGAATGAATTACTTCCCAGATGGAGAAGAAGGGGGTCCTCTTCTTTTCGAGATTGATGAGACCGGCCTGACTACCTGGACCATGTGGAAACATTACGAAATGACTGGAGAAACATCTTATCTGGAGAATGTTTATCCGTCAATGAAAAAAGCGGCAAATTTTCTCGCTTCTTGGAAGGATCCTAGCAGCAATTTGCATTTTTATGCTCATGAAGACGACAATCCGTTATTAACGCAAACCATAAACGGAGCAGTGCCGACCTACCTCGGTCTAAAATCAGCTGTAAAAGCTGGAAAAATTCTCGGAAAAGATAATAACACAATCCAAAAATGGGAGAAAAGAGCCAATAATCTCAAGAAAGGAATTGAAAAAAAACTTTGGAAACCTGAAAAAGGAGAATACAAAGGAAAAGGAAGTTCTTGGATAATCTGGCCTGCCGAGTTAGAAGATTTTGATAACTCCAAAATGAAATCCCAAGCTGAAATTGTTTGGAATAATGTATCTGGAAGTATGAAAGCCGATGAAGTTGGGGAAACTGACGCTTATGAAATAATGGGAATTCTTTCATTATCCCATATGTGGACCGACAACGAAAGTAAAGAAAACAAGCTAAAGAAGAGTTTAAAATGGTGGGTTGAAAATGTAGCTTCCCAAGACACTAACCAGTTTGGTGAATTTCATTATCTAACTAGACAGGATAACAAACTAGTTTGGAAAAACAAAGTATCAATCCCCCATGTTTGGAACCATGCCTTATTTTATTCAAGCGCTATGAAGATTTACGGCCCGAAGAAGAAGTAGAAAATTTTGCTGGTTCTATGAACTCTCATTACTCGTAACTTAGAGCTTCCACTGGATCCATTTGGGCAGCTCGCCAAGCGGGATAAAGTCCAGATAAAACACCTATAGCGAAAGATAGACCGAGTGCTATCCCCACCCATTCAATCGGTATAACGCCTGGGAAGCCTAACAAGTAGGGGATTATCGTATTGGCAGCACCATATGCAAAACCAAGTCCAACAGATCCACCTATCAACCCTATCAATCCCGCCTCCAATAGAAAAACCATAAGTACGTCCCAATTCTTAGCTCCGACTGCTTTCATTACACCTATTTCACGAGTTCTTTCAGAAACTGTTACAAGCATTATATTCGCTATACCTATACCTCCGACTAGGAGAGAAATTGAAGCAATGCCGATAAATAAAAGTTCGATTGCAGAGCTGACCTCTTCAGCGAACCCGAGAATCTCTTGAGATGAAATAATAGAATACTCATCTCTTTCCCCCATCATAGATTGGAACTCCGACATCCTCTGTTCTTGAGCTTGTTCGGAAAGATAACCACCGCCTTCATCAGAAGTAGTCTTCTTTTCATTCTGTTCGACAGTTCGAATAGGTGGCAACCTTAATACTCTATCAAGAGTATCACTCGCTTCTCTTTGAACCTTATCAACAGTATCAGAACTTTCAGCGTACAGCCCAATGCTGGTATAACCCTCAGCACCAACCAAATCATTAATAGTGGAAACCGGAATGTAAACAACACTCATCATCCCACCAGCAGAACTAAACATAGACCCCCCACCACCATGAACCCCTTTAACCTTAAACTCTTCAGTTGCCTGAACATCAGCTGTCATCAAAGTCATATCAACAGTTGAACCTACAGCCATCGGCCTGTCAAAAATATACTCTTTCAAATCGTTACCTACGATGATAGTGAACTTATCTTGAGGTCCGAATTCGGCACCTTCCACTACTTCAGTTTCTATAGCATCGAAATATCCTGGTTTAACTCCTCTAACTAGAACACCCTCCTCCCCACCTCTATACCTCAAAGTCCCGTAAGCTTCCCTAGAAGCTGTAGAAGCCCTCAGATTTGGTAACCTGCTCAGAGATTCATAAACATGTTCTTCAAAGTGAGCTTCCTCACCTCCCGGCATCTCCCTCTGAAAAGGATTCCCAGCTTGAACTTGTACAAAATTAGCACCCATCCCAGAAAGTTGTTCTCTGAAAAACATGTCAAAACCACCCATCATAGCAACATTAGTCAAAACAGCACCTACCCCTATGAAAACCCCCAGAGTGGTAAGCATAGACCTTAACTTATGTCCTTGGATGGTATCGGTAGCCATCCGAAAAATTTCAATCGGATCCAAAAGGATCACCTTCTATACCAAAACACAAGAAGCAAAACAACAACCACAGCAGCAGAAGCCGCCGCATAATACTTTATAGGAGCTTCTTTTGACTCCTTAATATTAACAGACACACTTATAGAAGACCCAGTAACACTCTTATCACCAACTCGATAAACCGGTTGAAAACTTAGATTCTCCCCATCTTCCAACCCACTTGTATCCACATTAAACTCAACCGGCAAAAACTCATCAGGGCCCATAGGTCCAATCCAATAGACTGGTCTGGGAGTTACCTCAATGTTTTCCTGAGGCAAAACCCTAACCGCCTTCACTTCTTGATCCATCTCATTTGCTATCTCCAGAGAGATAGTAGCAGTGCTACCTTCCATTGCACTCACCGGCTCGGATTGTATAAGCATAACTTCTGGAGTATGATGTATCTTGAAATCTACCTCAAACTCTCGACTGATTAATCTATCCCCTAACTCATAAGTCATTTCAAACTTGATGCTATTATCATCATAATCCAAATTCCTAGCTTCAAAGTAAATCCTTCTACCTACAATAGCTCGTTCCTCATTTTTCCCCTGTTCTTCACCACCACTTTCAGCTTCCGCGCCACTAGGAGCAGCACCTCCCAGAAGGGATTCCACACCCATAGCTCTTTGAATCTGTTCAGTGCTCACTTGTTGCTGGGTTAAATTTTTCATCTCTTCTCCAATCCAATACCCTTGAGGAATTACATTATCTGAAAGACAGCGGATCGTCAAATCTTCAGCTGAAGAATCTCCGGAGCCAGCGACTACAAGGGTAAATTTAAGCTTACTACCTTGATAAATCGGAGAATTTGTATTTACCAAATAAACACCTACGGGTGAATTCTCGGGCCTAACACCAAATTGGAGATTTAGAGGTGGGGACACCCCAAATTCGTGAGTTGCTTTGAGTTTAACCTTGTTTCCTTCACCTAGATTATAATTTTCTGGGGGGACTCTAACAGTTACGGTGGTGGATGCATTTGGTTCGAGTGAACCAACACCTACATCTCTTCCCTTTTCATTAACGAGGCGAATTCCTGAAACTTCTGTGGGTCTTTGATTTTGAACTATTATTTGAGCGTTGTAAGATTCTCCATCATAAATCCATTCTCTCGGCGGAGTTTGAGTGGATACTTGCAAATCTATAGCATTGTCATACTCTGTTCCTGATACAAGAATTGAAATGCTTATTTCTCTCTCTTTGTAGTAAATAAAATCATTATCTTCATACACTCTGTAAGAAATAGTGAACTCCAATTTTTTCTCTCCAGAATTCATAGGTTGATAAGCAATATTTTCTGAACTTGAAGAATCCGGCTGAATAATCCCAACGGAGTGATGTGTATCTCGGAAAACTCTAAACCCAGTATCTGGTTTTTCGCCCGTAACTTCTATAATCACATTTCTCAACTGTTTTCCTTGGAAATAGTTGTTGATAGTGAAAATTATGAACCTGTCCTCCATCCCCGAAGGGTTAACCTGGATATGGGTTGGATATTCCGAATAAATTTCCACTCCTCCTGACTGGAAAGTTAATATGGACCCATTATCGAACCTGTTGTCAGAATCAAATCTTATCTCTGAATAAAATTCATAAACTCTTCCAGTTTCTACCGAGACACGTTTCGAATAATCATCTTGTCTGTAATTTTCTTTCCACCCGGTACTCTGCCACGAGCCTCCCTCCACTCTGTAACGGAAGCGTATATCAACGTTATCATAATCTCCATAACTTATGCTGGAGTTTAGAGTCGCTCGACCATTTTTAACTTCTGTTGCAGACTGAGTTTTTACACTTGCAGGTTTTTTGTCGGTTAAAGTCGTGAAGCTTTGAACTGAACCGTTGTCGGAACCCTTAGCAGGGTCTGGAAGTCCAGAAGGTAGTCTTATACTCGCTCTAAATTCATAATTTTCTTTGGGTTTTAGATTCTTTATTGTTTTTTCGAAATGAGAACTTGAGGTATTCTCCCAATTAGTTTGATTATCTAAAGTATTGTGACCTGTTCCATTTTCATAATAAAATCTCGCCTCGACTTTATCATATCCTGCCAAATCAATTGAAGAATTCAAAGTCGCAGAATTTTCAGTGATATTTTCAGCAGAATCAGTTTTTACAGAAGCTTTCTTATCAGTAATTTGAAATAGTTCTTGTTCAGTTGAACTGTTTTCATGATTTTCTTTGTCTGAAGCGTAAATCTTCACGTCAGCGTAACCCACAGGAAAGCTGTTCTCCGGATTAAATCCATATGAGTATACTTTCGTGTAGGTACTGGTTCTTACTAGTTTTATATTATCTCTGGGAGGTGCATTTTCAGATTTTTGAACAATTCCATCCGAATCCATTATTTCAATCGTTACACTTTCAATATTTCCGCTCCCATTTTCATCCCGTACTTGAAAAGTGATTTTAACGTTATCTCCCCATCTGTTCACCAGATTATCATCCGCTGTAACAGCCGTAATCCGAGGATAGCCCTGCTTATTATCCGCTTGAGCCGATGGGAGTGATGGATTTAGAAAAGTTAGCGTTAGTGCTATTAGCATCGAACATGCCAAAATGGTTTTGAGAGACAATACTCTTTCCCTCATCATGCTTCCACCTTTTCTAATTCTTCTGTAAAGTCTCTATTATATGATATTATTTCCCCGTCTCTAAGCTGAATATTCCTTCCAGCCCATGCAGCTATATGTGGTTCATGGGTTACCATTACTAAAGTCCTTCCTTCATTATTTAATTCCTCGAATATTTCCATAATTTCCTCACCTGTATCGGTGTCAAGATTCCCAGTTGGCTCATCAGCTAATATTATTGCCGGATCAGCGACCAACGCCCTTGCTATCGCTACTCTCTGTCTCTGCCCTCCACTTAACTCCGTCGGCAAGTGATCCATCCGGTCACCTAAACCTACACGTTCTAAAAGTTCTTTCGCCCTACTATTTCTCTCGTCTCTACCCGCACCTTGAAAGCTAAGAGGTAAAGCCACATTTCTAAGTGCCGTCATCCTAGACAAAAGGTTGAACTGTTGAAACACAAAACCGACTTTTTGTCCCCGAATACCTGCAAGTTTGGATTCTGAAAGTGTCGAAATATTCACACCGTCTATTTTTACTTCTCCTCTGGAAGGACGGAGTAGACAACCTACAATATGCATTAAAGTAGATTTCCCACTCCCACTAGGCCCTGTGATGGATACGAAGTCGCCGGGATATATGTCTAACTCTACATTTTTGAGGGCTTCCACTTGGACTTGTTCTTCATTGCCGTATATTTTCCACACGTTTTCTAACTCTAGAACAGGTTCGTTCTCCATTGGGGCACCCTTGTTCCATTTTTCTTGCATAACCGTATTAAATGTTGGCATTTGCCAATAAAGTTAAATGAGTGCCGATAGGTAATTTATTATTAGAGATTATGCCTCAAGAAGTTTGTCTCAGCTGTTGGTATTTGTGGAAGCCACGTGGAGAAAACCCTAGAGAGTGTCCAAATTGCCATTCCAGAAAAACAACCAGTTTGCGAAATGTTACCGATGCAGTAGAGGCTGTCGTTGATTGGCTTGAGTCGGACCCTCTATTAGAACCCCTTATAGGCGGAGAAGTGAATTTAAAAGAATTAGCAGCAAGATTTGAAGAAAAGAAAAATAAACCTCTAGACCTTATAATTTCTCCTTTTAGAGCTGTAAAGAGTTTGTCTGCTTTTCAAAAGGTCGCTGAAAATGCTCCGCTTTCCCCTAAAAAAAGAGTTGATGCCAGAAGGATTATCCTAGAAATGGCTTTTGAATTTAAAGAAGAAGAGGAGAATCGAAGGATAGGAGATTTCGTAGAAGAATATGTAGAAAAATTATCTAAAGAATAATAAAAAAATAAAAAACAGCTGGAATTTGCTCTTATAATTGTATTATTTTACCAATTCGAATATTTTGTAATCTTCTTCGGAGGCAAATTCCACTTCTTTTCCCAGTTCCATATCATCAGGGTCACCTTCTACTCTAGCCATTAATTTCGGACCTTCTTCCAGCTCTATAACAGCTACAGTATATGGTTCTTCTCCACTGTACTCCGTGGGAGGAACACATATTGTTGTGAACACATCTATCTGTCCTTTTCCTTCAAGTTCTGTTTCTTCAAATTCCGAATTACCACAGTTTAAGCAAGTGCTTACAGGTGGGACGTATAGACTATCACACTTTGTGCATCTTATTCCTTCCATTTTCACCAACCCCTAGACAATATGTGGATGAAGCAAGAAACTGCTGCTCCTCCTATATTGTGCGCCAGTCCTATTTCCGGATCCTCTGCTTGTCGCTCATCTTCAACTTCTCCTCTTAACTGCATGGCAATCTCCGCGATTTGCCCAACTCCAGTAGCACCGACCGGATGTCCTTTTGCTTTTAATCCTCCGGAAAGATTTACTGGAATGCTTCCATCAACGCTTGTCTCTCCTTCCAAAGATGCTTCTCCTGCTTTTCCGTTCTCGAAAAATCCTAAACCTTCGAGAGTCACAAGCTCGTTTATGGTGAAACAGTCATGTACTTCTGCAAAGTCTACATCTTCAGGACCTATATCCGCTCTCTCGTAGGCCTCTTCAGCTGCTTTTCTGGTGGGTACACTTTTAGATAAATCGTCTCTCAAATGCACAGGTAGTATATCTGTGTTATGTCCAAACCCTGTAATATCGACTGGTTCGTCCACATAGTCTTTTGCCTCTTCGGTAGGTGCCAGAATTGCTGCAGCCGCTCCGTCACTGATTAACGAACAGTCTGCTAGTCTTAGTGGGTAAGCAATCATTCGGGATTCGTTTGCCTTTTCCATCGGCATCTCACTACCCATATGGGCATATTGATTGTAAGACGCGTTGCGATGGTTCTTAACTGCTACCGAGGATAATTGATCTCTAAAGTCTTCCATGGCTATATCATACTCTCTTCTATAGGCTTGGGCCATTAGTGCGAATAGTCCGGGGAATGTTATTCCTTGTATGCTTTCGTGTTGTCTGTCGCCTGCCATGGCTAGTATCTCGGTGGCTTTTCCTGTGTCTACTTCTGTCATTTTTTCTACTCCGATAGCTATTGCAATATCGTATACTCCCGAAGCTACTCCGAGATATGCTTCTTTAAAAGCCGATGCGCTGCTTGAGCAGGCGTTTTCTGTTCTTGTTGTTGGGACATATCCCAAGCCTGTAGCTAGGGATGCGAGAGGTGCTGCGTGTCCTTGTTGTACAAACCTATCGGGAGAAAAACTGCCTAGGTAAAGTGACTCTATCTCGTCTTTGTCCGCTCCTGAATCTTCTATAGCTTCTTTTCCTGCTTCGGCTATGAGTTCTCTATAAGAATTGTCTAGTCTTCCGAACTGGGTTTCGCTGACTCCGATAACTGATACATCTCTCATTTTTTTCTCACCTTTTTGGTTATCATTCTTGTAAGTAGGTTTTATATAGACCCTAAAAAGGCTTAGCAGGGATTTTATTTTCCAAGTCAAACCAATAACTATCTAAAACTTGAAAGAAACTATCCAAAAGGTGCTAAAATTATTGATATAAAATCATGGCTTCAAAAAAATAAAGATTCAACTCTCCTCGGAATATGTCCAATGTCGAACGAAATCATCAAAGCCTCCATTCAAGAAGCCCGTGAAGAGAATTTTGTCCCTATGTTCATCGCAACCCCTAGACAAGTGGATGCAGATAGAGGATATACAGGATGGTCACAAGGCGAACTTATCGAATTCATTCAAAAAACTCGTAAAGAATTAGAATATGAAGGTCCTTACCTAGTAGCTCGAGACCATGGTGGACCCTATCAAAGCTTAAGAGATCGCGGAAATCCAGATGTCGAGCTGGAGAAGGCAATGAATTTTGCGAAAGAAGTTTTTGAAAAGGATGTGGAGGAAGGGTTTAACGTTATACATGTAGATGCTACCGAAGACCCAAGAGTCGAAGGTGGCTTGGATTTAGACGAGGTGGCTCGTAGGACTGTTGAGTTAATAAGTTTCATTGAAGATGTCCGAGAAAGAGAAAACCGCTCTAATCTTTACTATGAGGTTGGAACTGAAGAAATAATCGGAGGGATGACTGACCCTGAAAGTTTTGAGAGATATATAGAACTGTTAAAACAAGAATTGAAGAAACAAGAACATGAAGAAGCTATTGAAAGATTACTATTTATCGTCGGACAAGTCGGTACAAGAATGAAAATAAACATGACCAACCAATTCAACCCTGAACAGGCGGAAAAACTTGTAAAAATAACATCAAAACACGATCTTTTCTTAAAAGTACACTATACTGATTGGTTAGAAAATTCTGACTTGGAAAAATTCCCGAAATTGGGAATAGGAGCTGCAAATGTAGGGCCAGAATTTGCAGTAGCTATTGTCAAAGCTTTGCAATCTTTGGAGGGGGAAGAAAAAAAGATTTTGGCTGAGGTGGAAGAAGATGTGAATTACTCAAACTTTATGGAAATTTTGAAAGAAGTAGCGGTGCAAAAAGCTCCTTGGAAAAAATTCGCCCCGGAAGGTTTGGAGGGGGACGAGCTTGAAGAGTTCGCTGGAAACAATGAAAAGAATATCGCGTTTTGTGTGGGGCGTTATGTAATGAACGAACAACTCGTTATGAATGCTCGTAAAGATCTTTATGAAAACATTCGCGAATATGGGAATACAGAAGATCCTGACCAGTTCATAGTAGACCGAGTTAAGGATAGTATAGATCGCTACGTTCAAGCGTTTAATCTTTCAAAAACCGTTCCTTGAAAAATCCGTAATTTTATCGCATTGAATAGTTACTTGACTTTCCATCTATAAGCAGAAAAACGAGCGATAAAAATTCTCTACGATTTGTTTCCTAGCGTTAAATATCGATTATTCAGGCTTCTTGAGGATTATTTGATTTTCTTCAGCGGCAAGTTTCAGAAGAGAATCTTCTTTTTCCCATTTTTTTGCTCCTTTAATCTCTTTAGGGTCAAAATCACAATAAAAAGCATAATTCCCAGGCTCATACAGAGAAATTTGGATTTCCTCTTTTTTCTCCTCTATATCCAGAACTCCTTTAGGGGGGTTTAACACATCAAGAAGCCCTATATTCGCAAAACCATCCTTTATCGGAGATATTATGAAAAGTTCGCACTCAAGTTCCTCCAATTTTACCTCAAGCTCATTTTTAGACCATTCTTCCGAAAAGTAACCATAAACAATATATTCATTTTCAGGTAGCCTAGCATTAGAAGGGGTAACTTTAACCGTTTCCTCATCACCATTTTTATTGATATTAAAAGCCTCCACAAGCCCTGTTTCTCCTACATTCGTAAACGCCTTAAGCGGAACATCCTTCTCATAAGTATCAACCAACAAACAATCCTCCGTAGGCTTTGCCGGCTCGTCAGGTTTAGGAATCTTACCATCATCAAAGCAAAGCTTCTTCACCAAATCCGAATCTGTTCTTCCAATCATATCAGTAATATAAACTGGCCCTCCGCTTAGAACTCTCGATAGAGCATGAGGTTTAGCGTATGGGTCGTGAGATTGGAACATGTCATAATCGGGAGTTGTAATTGTTGAAACCCATAGCGAATTGTAGATACAGAATTGTAGATGGTACTTAGCGTTGAATTTACTATAAGGAATATAGTCGATTGAATTTCTCGTAATATTTGTTATATCGTTATAAACGCATTCAGGAACCATGGACATGCAATTCAGAACTGTCTCTAAATTTTTGTCTGCTGCTTCGTAGACCAAGTTCAGTAGGTTAGTGGACGCTTCAAATATAGGTTTCTTATCGAGCGTGTGTCGAACCATATCATACTGATTATCTACCTTAACAAAATCTATTCCTTGTTCCGATAAGTACTCATACCATTCATCATAAAAATCGGTTCCGTCGGGAGCAGGAATAAGTTTCTCATCAGCAGATTGATATAGCATTTCCTCGAGAATCTCACCCCCAGGACTTACTCCTTCCCAATCCCCTTGCAGAGCATGCCAAACTCCGACATTTTTAATTCCCTTGGACTTTAGGTCTTCAACAGTCTTCTTCATATCGGGAAACGATTCGTTAGGTTCAAAACTTTTCAGTCTTTTCGAATCGTCTATTTGTTGCCAACCGTCATCGATAATCACAAAACGGAGAGGAATATCTTTCGAAACTATTGACCCAACCAATTCTTGAAGACTTTCGTTGCTTACTTCTTCGTAAAGCGAATTCCAAGTACAACACCCTAAATATTCAAAAATTTCTGGAAAATCCTTCATCTCTTTTTCCTTATTAACTGGCATATAAGCAGCTTCTGTAGTATCGTAAGGTGTTTCTGAAAAAGCAAAAGTCGCGCAAGGAATTTTATTGTACTTACTTGTTTTATCCGCTCCTATTGACGATATTTGAAGTTTTTCTTCTTTTTCCGTGATGTATCCTTTCTGACCGAATCCGCATTTTGCTACCGTTCCGAGATAGTAATCATTGACTTTGGTTATCAGGTAATGAGTATGATCTGGAATTTCGGCTAAATCTTCCACAAAATCAGGATATGCAAAGGAGTCCCAATTTAATCCTTTTCTAGAAATCGAGAACATTGTTAGAAGTTTACTTATCGTGATAGGGATAGAGTCAAAGATGTGAGTTATAGTAGGTTTAAGAATAAACCACGGTATTTTAAAATGTGATCCAATAGTTCTGAGCCAATATCCGATTGACCTCGGATTATTATTGTAACAAATCGCTGCGGAAATGGGTGCCACATCTGCTGTTATCCCACCTGAAACTTCACCAAATTCGGGTTTTTGAAAATCATTTTCTATCTGAAAATCAATAAAAGGATAATCCTTGTAATCTTTCACATTTAGAGAAATATCGTTATCATTATGTCTATACAGGAGTTTTGCAATCGAGTATTGTCCTACAGCATCCGAATTCATCTCTTGTTTTATGTCTTTAAGAGTGCTATTTTTTGGGCTTAGCTTTTTCCCGGAATAGTTGATAAAATATTTTACTCCGGTGATTATCGGTATTTCATCTTTTAGGACATCTACTTTTCCGTTATTCTCATCTATTTTTAGTTCGAAATTCTGTGTTTTAATCTCCATCTTATCTCGCCGGTATGTCCCCTAAATACGCTAAAAAAGAATAGTTTGGTAAAGGATTAAAATTTTCCCGCGTCATTTAAAATGATTAGATATTTTTTGAAAAATATTTTTTATATGTGAGCTATTCAACCTTTATGGGGTATTCCTTGAAGAAAATACTACTAATTGACGATGATGAGAGTTTTTTAGAACTAGTAAAAAAATATCTTGAACATGAAGACTTTGAAGTGATATGCGCTGACTGTGGCGAGGACGGGATGAGTCTAGTTGAAGAAAAGGACCTCGACCTTGTTCTATTGGATATAATGATGCCTAAAATTAGCGGATGGGACGTCTACCAACACATCAAATCTGTGAAACCCGATATTCCCGTATCCTTTCTCACATCCATGGAAAAACTACCAAGTTTAGACAAATATGACATAGAAGACTATATCCTAAAAGAAAGACCGTTCACAAAAGATAAGTTAATCGAGAAAATCGAGAGTCTTCTAGAGGAATAAGATATATTGAATGTCCTAATCATTACAGGGAATAAGTTCGAGGACTTAGAGCTTTTATACCCGTACTATCGCTTCAAAGAAGAAGAGATTAAAACCACCCTAACTTCGACATCCGAAAGAGAATTAGAGGGAATACACGGATATACTATAAAAGTTGACAGAAAAATAGACGCTATCAATCCTTCTTCCTACGATTTTTTACTTCTGCCTGGGGGCAAACCTCCACAAAAACTACGGAAACAAAAGAAAGTTCTAGATGTCGTTAACCACTTCTATGATGACGAAAAGATAATCGGAGCTATCTGTCACGGCCCGCAAATTCTCATTTCGGCTGGTCTTGTCGAGGGAATACGAGTTACTTCTTATCCTACGGTTAGAGAAGAACTGGTGGAGGC
>CAYSUV010000005.1:0-17124 GCA_964434275.1 Hadarchaeota archaeon (SeqCode)
GTATTAAAATCCCCTCTTAGAATGTGTGTTTATTTTGCCATTTGTTGGAGTTTTTCTCTGATTTTGTCCATTTGGTCTTCGAAACCGAAGTATCCTGCGAATTTTTTGGAAGTTCGTAAGACTTTTGTCCGCCCCATTGGTTTCGCTTCGATAAAGTCTAGTTCTTTGAGTTTTTTTACATATTGATAGACTCGCCCGCCTCTTATTTCGGCGAGTTCGGATTGTTTGATGGGTTGTTTGTAAGCGATTACTGCTAGAGTCTTTAAAGCTCCTTTATTGAGTTTCGTTTTCGGAACTATGTTTTCTACTTTGGGCATATATTCGTCGCGTAGTTGGAGTGTGAACATGTTTTCGCTTGTTTCTTTCAGCCCGAGAGAACTGTCTTCTTCAAATTTTTCGTCCAATTTGTCTAACAGCTTTCGAATATAAGTTTCTGATGAGGTATCGACGATGTCTTTCAATTCTTCCAAGCCTAATGG
Source organism: Hadarchaeota archaeon (SeqCode) (assembly GCA_964434275.1). GTDB lineage: Archaea > Hadarchaeota > Hadarchaeia > Hadarchaeales > JAGGTB01 > CAYLJV01. The sequence goes on from CAYSUV010000005.1 coordinate 480, forward strand.
TCTATCGGAGGCGTAGAGCGCTGCTTCTATCGTGGAGATGTCCTCTTTAACTCCCATTGTTACCCTCGGGGGATTCTAATAGTTCTATGTAAATCTCTCCAAAATGTTCTTCTTGTTCAAGATTAATTTTTCCCCTGGACCATAAAAACAATGCGAGAAGCAAATTTTTACAAATTTCTTTTTTATCCTTCTGAGGTAACAATTGGATGAAGTTTATCTTTTGTTTTTTTCCTGCCAAGAGGGCTATTTTTTCGTGAAATTCTTCGATATGCTCTTCAATGTTGATATGATAGTCATCGACTTCCCACATGATGTCCTGAACTTTTTTGACCTTCTTTTCTTTCGTCTCGGTACTCTCTTTTTTCTCCAAAACATCTTCTAATGATCCTGCGAGATCGGACAAAGTTATCTGTTGGTGATTTTGCCTAATTAGAGTGATAGGACCTAAATCTGGCATATCGAAGTCTAGGTTTTCTATGAGTTCATCTTCCTCCTCGTTTTCTCCATCATATGGCGGATTGTCTGCTTTCATACGGAGCAGTACAGAGGCTGAACATAAGGCTCGACCGGAAACCCTCAAATCAAGCTTTTTCATTTCTCTTACTTTGGACGCATATAAATTAGCTAACTTGTCGATATCAACATCCCAAGGGTCTATTTTATCGTCCCTGGCGAGATCAAGAAGAATCTGAAAGGGTTGGTCAAAAATAACAGGCATTTTATGCGACCCTCGCTGCTACTTCTTCAAGATTTACAGAAACAATATGAGAGATATTATCGTCATCCATATTAACTCCGAACAATTTATCAGCAGCAGCCATGACTGATTCATGTAAAGTAACAATGGTTATTTGAGCCTCCTCAGCGAATTGTTTGACTAGTTCGGCAACGCCGTTCCTATTCTTCGGATCAAGATGTGCATCGATTTCATCAAGGACATAGATTGCCGAGGGTTTAGTCCGTTGGATAGCAAAGAGGAAGGCCAGTCCTGTTAGGGCTTTTTCTCCTCCTGAGAGGGAGGTGGCGTTTTTGAGTTTTTTTCCTTTCGGTTTCGCTTCTATGTCCAAACCACCGTCCAGAGGATTTTCGGGATTTTCGAGTGTTAATCTTCCTTCACCGCCAGGTGATAATTCACTAAATATTTCGCTGAAGTGTTGTGAGACTTCTTCAAAAGTTTCCATAAAGACAGAAGCTTTCTTCTCGTCTATTTCTTCAATAAAGTCCAATATTGATTCTTTTTCCTCTGCGAGCTCATCGTAGTGACCTTTCTGAGATTCGTATTCTTCTTTGGCTTTTTCGAAGTCTTCAGGAGCTTTTTCGTTGAGTGGTTTCAGATTTTGCGTTTTTTTCTCTAATTTTTCTATTTCATTTTCTAATTTTTCTCTTTTTTTATTTGAGATATTTACTTCCGTTCCGCCATGCTCTTCTAGTTCTTCCTCTGCTTTTTCTAAGTCTTTTTTTACTGAGTTTTCTTCTATTTCTAAATCACTTTTTTCTCTTTCAATCTCCCTTATTTTTTTATCTATAATCTTTATCTTCTCTCTTTTTCCGCTTATTTCGCCTTCTAGTTCTTCTTGCTTCCCTTCTTTTTCTTTTATTTCTTTTCTTATCTCCTGAGCGTCTTTTTCGGCGTTTTGCAAAGATTTTTTACATTCTTCTATTTCTTTTTCCCATTTTTCGATTCTATTTTCAGCATCTCCATGCTTAGCTTTCGCCGAGGTTAATTTTGTCTTCAGTTTTTCGAATTCTGATTCAGCTTCTTCTATTTCATCTTTTTCCTCTGCAAGTTGGAGGAAATCTTCCTTTGATTTCAACGCTTCTTGAAAGTATTCGCTTAGTTTTTCCGTTACTGCCTTTATGTCTTTTAATAGGTCTTTTGAGCTTGTTATTTTCTTTTTTAATTTTAGGGAGTTTTCTTCCGTATTTTCTATTTCATTAATTATTTTTTCGAATTCGGTGAAAAGCTCATCGAATTTTTCTGAATATTTTTCAATCTTTTTTAGGGGAGTTTTTTCATCGCTTTTTTCTGCGAATTCTTCTGCTTCTTCTTGTATTTCTTGTATTTCTTTCCCTAGATTTTTATAGGCTTTTTTATCTTCTTTTAGTTTCTCTTTTAAGGTTTCTAGTCTAGAATTTAGCCTTTCTACTTCTTTTAGGGTTTCTGATTCTCTTTTTTCCTTTATAATTTTCTTGAATTTCTTTTTTTCCTTCTCTAGTTCTTCCAGATTGTTTTCGAGTCCTTTTTTGTCTTTTTTTATACCTTCCAGGTTTTCTTCTTTTTCTTTTATTTTTTTTCGTATTTTTTTCAGTTTTTCTTTACAGAATTTGACTTTTATTTTCGCTAGAGTTGATTTTTTCTCTTTTAAGCTTTTTTCTAATTCTTTAAATTCCAGGACGTCTTCTTTGTCTTTTTTTAGTTTTTCCATGCTTTTTTTGAGTTCTTCCAACCTACCTTCTTCGCTCTGAAGCTTTGTCTCGACTTTTTCTAGCTCTCGCATTGCTTTTTCTTTCTTTTCTTCGAATTCAGCTATTCCAGCTATATCGTCGATTATTTTCCGTCTTTCCAAGGAACTCATCTTTATGAACTTGTCTACATCCCCTTGCATCACGAAATTATAACCTTCATTACCGATTAGCTCTCCTTTTAAGAGGTCAACGATCTCTCGTCTTGTGGTCCTTTTTCCGCCGATTCGATAGGTACTACTGCCTTCATTGTTGACCTTTCTAGAAATGGTGAATTCCTCTTCATCTATATTCAAAGAATTATCTTCGTCAACAATATGTAGAGTAACTCTAGCATAAGGAGCAGGTTTCTTACCGTTCTCACCCTCACTACCATGATAAATTACGTCTGCAAATTCGCTAGCTCTCAAAGTTTGGGAACTTCTCTGACCCAATACAAACGAAAGAGCATCAATAATATTACTCTTACCACTACCATTCGGACCTACAATAGCCGTGAGACCTGAAGATAAAGGAATAGTTTCTTTTTTATGGCCGAATGACTTAAAGCCTCTCATCTCTAGCTTGCTTACGTAAACCAATTTGGACCAGGACTCCATGTGGACTTATATTCCTGGTCCAGCCTCCGGCAGAGTTTTGAAACCCTTTTATTAATTTAGTCTCTCTTATAAGTTATAAATCGTTTTATTAAACTTCTTTTGGGAAGGTATAAATCACATTCCGGAGATTTAAAAGTTTGAATGGATTGGTGAATGAAGATGCCTGAAATAGCGATAATAGGAGGCTCGGGAGTTTACTCGCTAGAAGATATACAAGACCCACAAAAACAAAAAATAGACACAATTTATGGAAAATCCCCTGAAATCATCACAGGAACTGTAAGAAACCGGGAACTAGTGTTTATGCCTAGACATGGAAGAGATCATACGGAGCCGCCACACAAAATAAACTTCAAAGCAAACCTTCAAGCTTTGAAAAAACTAGAGGTGGAACGCATAATAGCTACAACCGCGGTCGGATCATTGAATCCTCAAATAGAACCCGGTGAATTCGTAATAATCGACCAATTTTTGGACTTTACAAAAAACAGAACCACGACTTTCTACGATGGTAAAAATGGAGAAGTGGTTCATGTAGATATGACAGACCCGTATTGTTCTGAACTTAGAGAAACGATAGTAGATACGGCAAAAGAGCTTAAAATTTCTATACATCCTACCGGCACTTACGCTTGTACTGAAGGGCCCCGTTATGAAACCGCCGCCGAAATTCAAATGCTAAGTCAGGTAGGTGGTGATGTTGTAGGTATGACTAATGTTCCGGAATGTGTTCTTGCCCGTGAGTTGGAAATTTGTTACTCTACAATTTCGGTAGTTACAAATTATGGTGCGGGCATTGGGGAGGAGAAGCTGACTCATGAAGATGTTTCCAGAATAATGGAAGAGAATATAAAGAAGGTGAAGAAACTTGTTTTTTCTACAATTCCAAATATCCCCAACGAAAGGACTTGCGCTTGTGCTAATGCTCTTGAAGGAGCTCGGGTTTAACCTTAGCGATTACTCACTATACATTTCAGAATATGCATCGTCTGTGTCTAGGTCGTAGTCTGGTTGTTCTATTTTTTTTCTCTCTTCTTCTACAACTACGACTTCCTTTTCTTTTCCTTTCTTTTTTTCTTCTCCTATTCTGTAACCCTCTTCTTCTTTCAGTTTTTTGTAACTTCCACAGTCGGGACAAACCAACCATATGTTTTCGCCTTTCTCCTTAGGCATTAGTATCGTTCCGCATTCAGGACAAAATTCCATATTTTCCCCCTCACAGCTTTTTAAGAGATGTAAGAACATCTAAGGTAACCTTTACTATAAAAAAGTTATCTTTGCTTTTTAAAAGGGAGAATTTTATTTTCCGTTTTTTAGAACCATTCTCTGGAAGTTTTTGGCTTAAGTGGAGATACTTCTACAATTTAAAACACCAGTATTCTAATCCGTTAACCCTCGTCAATTCCGCTAGTCCTAATCCATTTTCAATCGGTTAAGTTCCATAAACGCTTTTTTGGATAAATCTCAAGGAAGTTGTCTTAGAACTAAAAACTTACCATTTTTTGAAATTAATAGAAGGGGGTTCTATCGAAATCGAGTATAGAAATTTTAAAACGGTAATTAAGCCTCCTAGATTCAAAACTTATTTTTTAGAAACCTAGAAAGTTTAAGGAGACAGGAGAGAAAAAGTAGATGAAAGAGGTAATGAAATGTATTTAATCCTTGGCTGTGGTGATTTGGGGTTTGCCCTTGCCAGTAAGCTGCAAGAAGTTGATGAAGAAGTGCAGATTGTAGAAAATGACGAGGGTAAAGTTAAACAATTGCAGAACATGAACTTTGAAGCTTTTAAAGGCGACTTTACAGATGTGGAAGATTTGAAGGAGGCGGATGTGGGAAGAGCGGAGGTGGTTATGATTTTGGCGCCGGCGTTAGATACTGTCGAAAAGGCGTTAGGAGCTATTAACCAATTGAAATTAGACTTAGAAATTGATCCGATTGTTATAGCTAGGGCGACGGATTCTATTTTAAAGTCCGAAATTAAGCAACTTGGTGCTGATGAGGTAGTTGTAACTTCTGAAATGTTCGCTGAATATATCCACGATAGGTTTCAAGAGTTTAGAGAGAGAATAAAAGAAAAGAAACTTAGGAACTACTTGGAAGATTTTGAAGGAAAACTGGCTATAGTTCTCCAGGATAACCCCGACCCTGATAGTATATCTGCTGGCATTGGTTTACAAAGTTATTCGGAGCCTCTCGGAGTTGAGTCGGATCTTATTTATAGCGGTAGGATTGGTCATCAACAGAATAGAGCTTTGGTGAATACCTTGAAGGCGAAAATGTTGAGGGCTAGTGAGATAGATTTTGAAGATTATGAAGCTTATGCATTAGTGGATGTTTCGACTCATGGGAATTGTTCTTTACCGGAAGACATTTCTCCAACTATTATTATCGATCACCATGCTTACACTTCAAGTAGGGCGAAGGCAGAAGGTTTTGAAGATATTATTAATGTGGGTGCGACTGCCACTATAATCGCTAATTATTTGAAATATTCAGGTTTGGAGGTTGATGAGGAGTTAGCGACTGCTTTGACCTTTGCTATTCTTACGGATACTATGAACTTTACACGAGGAGCTACTTCCCTTGATTTCTCGACTTTGGAGTATTTACTACCTATGATTAGCAATGAACTCTTACAAACTTTCCAGTCTCCTCCCTTGTCCGCGGATACTTTGGAGGTTATTCGTAAATCGATTAGAAGTAGCAGGGTGAAGGGTGGTTATTTGATTGCTAATGTTGGCGAAGTGAATGATCGGGATGCGATTGCCCAGGCAGCAGATTATTTGTTGAGGCGTGAAGGGACGCTTACAACGCTTATCTACGGGATTGAAGGTGATTGGGTATACGTTTCTGGAAGAACAAAGGATGTAAGACTCCATATCGGGAAAACTATGGAAGAATTGTATGGGAACCTTGGGTCTGCTGGGGGGCATCCTACAGCTGGTGGGGGGAGAATTCCGCTCGACGCTTTCGACGTTTCGAAGGATAACAAACAAGCTTTGAGAGGAGCTATAGATCGGGCTATTGGCAGGAAGTTCTGGGAAGCTTTCGGGGCTCTGAAATCCGAACGTTAGAAATGGTTTCTAGCCTGTTTTGAAATTTTTACGAGCTTTTATGCGGGGAGTTTTTTTAACTTGAGAACAATGATTAGACGAAAGGTGTTGAAAAATGTTTGATAGAGGCGGCGGTTTCGACCCGAAACAGCTCGAAAAAATGATGAAGAACATGGGTATCGAAATGGAAGAACTCTCCGGTGTTGAAGAAGTAGTTATCAAATTCTCTGATAAAGAGTTGGTGTTTTCCAACGCTCAAGTACAACTTACGGAGGCTCAGGGGCAAAAGACATATCAAATAATTGGTGAACCTGATGAAAGAGAAAAAGGATCAGAACCGGAGATAAGCGATGAAGATATTGAGATGGTAATGGATCAGACGAATGTTGATAAAGATTCAGCGAGAGAAGCGCTAGAAAAGACTGACGGAGATATAGCTCAAGCTATTGTCGATTTAGAAGAATAATGTGAAATCCTTCACCGCACGAAAATCCGCAAAACAAAAGATAAGATAGAGATAAGAATTAGCAACGGGGAAGTTGCAAAATAAAAATTTCCTTTCCTATATATTAAAATCAGCCAAGAAGGGATATTCTCAAAGCTAATGTAATGTTCTAGCATTGGAACAGATACAAATATTAAACCTAGCAAAACGAGAATTATTCCTACCCAAGTTGTAACACGCATTTTGCCCCTCCCGTTTCTTTATGTCTTTTATTTTGAATTTATGTGCTTTTTTTATGCTTGGAATTTATATAAAAAACAGAATGACTTTACGGAGAGATTTTTACGAAAGGGACACGGCCGAAGTGGCTCGTGATTTATTGGGAAAAATTTTCACGCATCGTTTAGATGGGAAAGTTTTGCAAGGTAGAATTGTGGAGACGGAGGCGTATTTCGGGGTGGATGATCCAGCTTCTCGGGCTAAAGAAAGCAAGACGAAAATTAATGAGATGATGTGGGAGGAAGGTGGCCTAGCATTGGTTTATATGGTGCATAGTCATTGGCTTTTCAACATAACAACTGAGGGAAAAGATATTCCTGGCGCGGTGCTTATTAGGGGGGTTGAACCTCTTCAAGGGTTGGACGAAATGAGGGAGCGGAGGGGTAGAGATAAAGATGATGAAATAGCATCTGGCCCTGGGAAGTTTACGCAAGCTTTTGGAATATCTAAAGAACATCATGGTTTTGATTTGACTCTTTCAGATGAGTTATTTGTGTCTAGCGATGAGGAAGAGGATGTTTTTGAGGTAGGTACTTCTCATAGAATTGGAGTGTCTGAGGACTTAGAACGTGAACTCAGATTCTTCTTTCAAGACAGTGAACATGTTTCTCGTTAGACATTATTTCCAGTGCCAGGAAAATTGACTATTGTTGTCGGTTTCAAAAGCATTTAGATAAGGAGAATAAGTTCTTATATTGATTTTGTTCTCCTGCGGGTGAAAAGTCAATAGTCTTATCCACCCATTTCCACCGTTAGGTCGATTTTGATAATCTGCGAGAAGTTGTCCTACTGTTCGATTATCGACCTTATCGAAACTCTTCGCTTCTCCGTGTATGTGTCCGCAGAGTACTAAGTGAACATTTGGATAAGGGACAACTAGGTTTTCCCAAATTATTTTTCCAGCCTTTGTTCTTCCACCGTTCAAATTAAGATAACTATGAGTAGTAATTACACTCCATCTATCCGGATGGTTTTCAAGAACACTTTCAGCCCAATTTAGAATCTGTTCAGAGGGAAAATATTCCAAATGTAGAATCAGCATGTTCATTTCTGAAGTTGTAAAAAGTTGATAATTGTTCTTTGCTCCTTGACAGCCGCCCCAATAATTACTCTTCCCATTTTTTTCATAATATTCGCACGGAAAATACTTTCTCATCTCGAAAGCGTTATGATTCTTGTCCATGTCATGGTTTCCAGCACAAAATCCGTATGGGACGGAGTTATCAAGAATACGCATAGACCGCTGGGCGTTTTTCCATTGTGATTTGCTGCTATGGTGTTGAACTAGATCACCTTCATGGGTTGCGAATCCGATTTTCCATTTGTTTTCCCGCGAGACTATCCATCTAGTTATATTCTCAAAAAATTTTGGAAAACTCAAAGAATATAATTGAGTATCAGGCAAGACTGCGATCGTAAACACACCGTTCTCTATTTTCTTTATATCATAATTATCAGCTCTCACTACTCGACCAGCAGAGTATTTTGAAGTTTTGTTCAGAACTTTTTTAGAAACATTTCTTACACAATCGTAGGGTGAAACTTTAGCCTTTCCTATGATAAATCCACTTGAAAAAGCGAATCCTGCCAAAATTAATATTATTAAAAAAATACCTAGTTTTTCATCACTAATGTTACTCATTCTAAATTCTTCAACAGGTATTAGGAGTTAAAAATTTCACGACCCCAAAGTTCTATATCTTTCCCAATACGGCCATAACTTGTTTCTTTCGTGTTATTTTTGATGTATTCAGGCAATAGACGGAAAAATCTTCTGTCTCCATATCTTTCATCTCCGCAGATAAAAACCCCTCTATCGTTTTTAGATCTGAGAACTCGGCCGAGTGCTTGAGAGGATTTTCTTAGCGCTGGTACTATGTATCCATAATACATGCCTTTTTTCTCTCCGTAGGTTTCTTTATAGTAATCGAGGTAAAGCTTGGTTCTTAGACTCATTCTGTCAAATGGGATTCCGACTAGGAATATTCCTTCAAGTTCTTTTCCTGGAAAGTCAGCTCCTTCTGCAAATCTTCCGTTAGCGGTTGCACACAAAAAACCGTTCCCCCCATTTTCGGTTTCAAGTTTGAAATCCTCTAGAATTCCTCTGGCCTTATTACCATCCATACCTCTTTCCTCTTGATAGAAGTTTCTTCCTTGCCCTTCGATTTTATCTTTCAAACCCTCCTCTATCAACCGGCGCTGGATTCTATAACTTGAAGAAAACATCGCTACATTAGAATTAATTTCCTCTGAAAATTCGGCTAAAGATTCCACATACTTCCTAGCCATCTCATCTTTCAATTCTTTTCCTTTAGTAGTTAGACCTGAAGGTATGAGAGAAATTATTTTTTTAGAATCATAAAAAGATCCGATACTGATACTTTTCACCTGATTCAAACCTGCGGTAGTAGCAAAGGCTCTAATCGGTTTCAGGGTTCCTGAGCAGAATGCGCATCCTTTGAACTTTTTCCATCTATCTCTGAGTATCTCTGCTGACCTCATGTCCCAAAATTCAAAGGCTAAAGTACCTCTTTCTCTTTTAGCTAGTATTTCTATCCCTTCGACATCGTGATTATCCAGAACATTGAGCCAAAATTTTCCTAGATGATGTATCGAGGATCGAGGTTTTTTACCTTCATCCAGTTGTTTCCTTTTGATTTTTGTTCCGTACGAAACTAATTCCTCTAGAGTTAGTCTAAATTCAAAAGAGTCCTCCCCCCAGTTTTTTAGAAAACGGTGTAGGAATTTCTCTATGTTGATTTTTGATTCTTCTTTTTTTTCTTCAGTCTTTCTCATTTCGGTTTGAAGCAAATTTATAAGCTCGGAAAATTTTTCGGTTTTTCCATCCTCTAACTCTTCCAACTCGTTAAAGGAGCGAGAAAGGGTTCTCAAAGTTATCTGATCTGAATTTAAGCCTGAAGCAGCTTTCTGTAAATTATGAGCTTCGTCGATAACCAAGAAACTTTTTTGAAAAGGGATCTCTTTTTTAACTACCCAACTTAGATTTTCATCAATTACATAGTTATAGCTTAAAGAAACAACGTCTGCTAAAGGCAGAAACTTACGTTGCAGATAATAGGGGCATACTTCGAGATTTTGAGAAAGATCTAATATTTCTGAGTAAAGAAGCGGTTCGTCCGACACGGCTTCCGGGTCCACCCTTTTCAATTTTTGTCTATAAGGACAGCTTTTCCCTTGATCCTGGCAAAGAAAAGAAACATCACTATAACTTGGAGAACCGCCTAAATCCTTATCTTTTGCTAGCAAGCACATGTCTCTCTTCCCACGGTATGAAAGGCCGAAAAAGTCGTCTTCTGCTTCTCGATTAATCGTTTTGAGTTCTTCAATAGGTCTATCAGTCTCGTTTCCTGTTCTCACAGCCCAGATTATAGTGTAGTCTTCAGTGTAGGGAAGTAATCCTGCTAATATTACAGGAGTTTTTCCAAAACCTGTGGCTGCATGTATACAAATATTTGAGTTCCATATTTCGTCATGGATTTTTTCTTGCATCTCTTTTTGCTGTTCACGGTAGGAGTATGGAAAGAGTTCTTCTTTCATTTTTCACGTCTCCATTTGTGTGTGGTTTAACTGATGTGAGTATTGTTTGAATAGTTAACTTGATTCTTCTGGGTTGTTCTGTTTTTTGCTGAACTCTTTGATTTGTTTTTGATTTTTGTCATAAACCACATCTTCATAAGAGCGGGTTGGAATCTCTTCCACTCTTAGAAATTCTAGATTTTGTTCATCGAGTATTCTTTTCCCTCCTGATGTGATTTGGGGAGCTGCTACTAATCCTCTTATTTCTTTTTCAAGTTTCTTTTCTAGTTCATCTACGTATCTACTCAGTTGCCAGACTGCAGATGAAGTTGCTTTCCCACGTTTAAATTCTATGATTACACCTTTTCCGTCTGCATCCTCTCCGTAGAGGTCGACTTCTCCTGTTTTTATTTTTTTGTTTTTCTCATTTACTTGGAATCCTTCTTCAATTAGGTCTGGGTTTTGGACGACGGATCTTACCAGATCTTCTTCTGTTCCTACTAGTTGTAATTCTTCCTCGTCTTCTAATTCAAATGCTGCTGATAGTTTTATATTTTGAAAGTCAATTAGAAGAACTTCTTTTGGGGAAGTTCTTTTAGAAATGATTTGTAGTTTGCCATTTTCAATCCGGGTTTCAGCCTCACATCCTGGCGGATTCCAATTCACAGGTTCACGTTTTTCCTTTTGATGGACTAGGAGGGTTCCGTCTGGTTTGATTATAATTATTCTTTCCCCTTCTGGAAGTATTGATTCGGCTCGCCCTTGGTAGTCAACTGCACAAGATCCTACTACGAGAATTGTTTTATTTTCTCGTAATGCTTTTTTCAAAAAGTTTTCCGCCTTTTCTGTAGCTGGTGTTTTAAGTATGTTCATTTTTAGTCCTTTTCAGAGTAGAGTATTATCCTATCTAAATTAAAATCGGAGGCCAACCTTTATTTATTATTTGAGTCAGGGATAACTGAAAGTAACACTTTTCAAAACCGGGGTAGGTGAGATATTGTTTTCCATAATAATTTACCTCCTTATGTTTATTGGCGGAATCGCATTACTGGTTTATAGTGTGGAGGAGTTCGTTGAGAATCTGGTCAAGACTGCTACCACTTCTGGTATTTCAGTATTTTTATTGGCGGTTATTTTTGCAGGGATGGATTTTGAAAATTGGGGTTTTGGTATTTCTTCAGTATTGAAGGGTGTTCCGGATATTGGTTTGGGGTCGGCTATAGGTTCTGGGATGTTTCTGATTGGTGTTGCGATAGTGATAGCGGGGTTATTTGCTCCATTTAGATCGGATACTTCGAAGAGATATCTTTCCCTCATGATTTTATCGCCTTTCGTTTTGCTGTTATTTCTCATAGATAAGAACTTGTCTAGGTTGGACGGATTGGCACTTCTAATTATTTTCGCGGTAATTTTATTCTATATAGGGCGAAAGGAGTTTGAAGGGAGAGGCGAACACTTTCGTGATGAAGAAGTTGAGGAAGCAGCGGAAGAAATTGTAAAAGGAAAAGACAAAAATTGGATATATCCTTTACTGATGTTTTTGTTTCTAGCTGGGATTATAATTGGGTCTGAATTCTCTGTTCGGGGCGCTAAAGAATTGATTCAAGCATTCGAGTTAAACGGCACCATTTTCGGCATGACTATCGTCGGGTTAATTATGTCTTTAGAGGAGGTTCTTTTGGTTGTTGAACCTGTTAGAGAAGGAAGAGAGAGCATAGCGATTGGAAATATCATAGGGAGTTTAATTTTCTTCTCCTTAGGAAACATCGGGATTTTAGCTGTGATTAGGGGTTTTACCGTCTCTCCCTCTGTTCTTACGGTTTATTGGCCGTTGTTTTTTGTTTCTGTGCTTCTTGTCGGCGTTTTTCTTGCTAGGGGAGTTATTGGTAAGTTTGAAGCGGTGGTTTTAGGGGTTATTTACGGGTTATTTTGGGTTTTGAGCTATGTTTTTGTTTAGTGAGTCTTAGTTTTGTTCGGTTTCGGTGTTCTTTATAGGCGTGTTAAAAAAGAACAAGATTGTGTGTTGGAAAATATGTCTTGGTGGAGCCCTCTGGTCGGGTTGGGTTATCCAGGTGTTTTTCTTCTTAGTTTTATAGGGGCTAGTTCAGTAATATTTCCGATTCCCTATACTACCGGTCTTTTAGTCATAGGTGCTACTGGGTACTTTAACTCATATTTGCTTGCCGTTGCGGCAGGTCTAGGCGCGGGAGTTGGTGAATTTGTGGGGTACAGTGTAGGTTATGCTGGTAGAGGGTTCACGGGTGAGGAATATGAGGAAAAATTTGAGGCTATGCTGAGGATTTTTAAACGTTACGGCCCCCCTGCGGTTTTTGTGTTCGCTTTAACTCCCTTACCTGATGATCTTCTCTTTATTCCGCTGGGCTTCACTAGGTATAGTTTTTGGAAAGCATTTATTCCATGTATTTTAGGGAAATTTTTGATGTCTTTTATATTGATTCGGATTGGAGTGGCAACAGGACAGGCGATTGCTGGAGGTTGGCTCCCTGCTCTTATAACTACGGTGGCTCTTATCTTGGTCATGGTTCTAATTTTTAGACTTGATTGGGTTAGGATAGCGGAAAAGTTCGCGCCGCCAGGATAAAAAGCAGAAAAGTTAGAGTCTATCTGATGTTTATAAACATTTGATTTAGGGGAAAGTAATTAATTGTAAGTAATATACACTCTTTGAAGAAATAATAGTTGTGTCATGAAGGAGGAGGTAATATGCTTCACTTTTTAGGATTAATACTAATTGCTATCGCCGGAGTTTTATCTTTGCCTACTCCTGTAGCTTTTATGTATGGAGAATTAGAAGTTCTACCTTTCTTTCTCATACCCGCAATAATCTCGTTTACTTTGGGGTTTGTTTTCCAGAGAAAATGTGAGGAGGAGGAGATGCTCTTGGGAGATGCAATGGTTGTAGTAGCTGCTACTTGGGTGATTATAGCTTTTTTCGGCGCAATTCCTTATTATTTCACTTCAAGTTTGGGTTTTCTCGACTCGTTTTTTGAGAGCATGTCCGGATTTACGGCGACGGGGTTAACGGTGATGCAAGGTTTCACTGGTTGGGAAATAGCTGAACCCTGCCATACTGTTCTATTTTGGCGGAGTTTGACACAATGGGTAGGGGGATTAGGAGTTATAGTCTTATTCTTAGCGCTTTTTCCTGGAACGTCAGCTGTAGCTAGGAAACTTTATGCGTCGGAAGCTAGAGAAGGTCGAATTATGCCTTCTATGAGGGGTACTGCGCAAGTGATTTGGAGAATTTATCTACTTTTCACTCTTCTAGGAGTGGTAGGACTTTACCTCACCGGTATGAGGCCATTTACTGCTGTTAACCATTCCATGACTGGAATTGCGACTGGAGGTTTTACTGTTGTGCCGACTAGTTATGCAACTTATAATTCTTCGATTTTTGCCGTCACGATTATTATCATGATATTCGGAGGAATCAGTTTTATGATCCATCGAAAATTTTTAGGGGGGGATTGGCGAGCCCTTTTTGAAAGCATTGAAGTAAAATTTATGCTGCTTTTGATAGGTATTGCTGCACTTGCTTTAGGTTGGAAGGTTGGTTTGAGGCACGGTATATTTCAGACAACCTCCGCACTTACGGGTACGGGGTTTTCTAGTACAGGTTTTGTGCCCAGAGCGTGGGGGGCTTTTCAAAAATCGGTGCTTACTGTGCTGATGGTTGTAGGGGGGGGGTATGGTTCGACTTCTAGTGCTATTAAGCTTATAAGAACTTTGACAATTCTGTATGCTGTTTATTGGATTATAAAACGAAGTTTTCTTCCAGACAGAGCTGTAGTTCCTTTGAAAGTGGGTGGACAGGTTTATGATGAATCCGATGTTATGGAAGCTGCCGTTTATGGTTTTATTTATATAATACTTCTGACGGTGGGAGCTTTAATCACGATGCATCTCATGCCTAATTGGACTGGGGTGGAAGCGCTTTTCGAGTCAGCATCAGCTCAAGGAAACGTGGGATTATCAGTTGGTCTTACAGTATCCTCTACAGCGGGAGTGAAAATTTTATTCATTATACAAATGTTAGCTGGTAGACTCGAAATAATTCCGGTGGTGTCATTCTTAAGTTTCTTACTTAGAAAATTACCCAGCCGACGGGAACCATTTTAGTTGGATAATTTTTGTAGAACAAAAATTCGAAAAGAGAACTGTAATCACCATACAAGTCTAATCTAATGGTTTTCAGGCCTTACGTTCGAAAGACGGACAGCATTTCCTGTAACACCAAGGGTCATACCTGCATCTCCGGCCAGAACTGCTAGGGCGATTGAAACATATCCTAGGGGTACACCAAAGGCCAGCAAGATTTTTGCACCCAGACTCGCGAAGACGTTTTCTCGAATAACTCCGTTCGCTTTCAAAGCCATTTCGTAGAGGTATGGTAGTCTAGAAAGTTTGTTTTCCATTAGAGCGATGTCAGCAGTTTCAAGTGCTGTGTCGGAGCCGGCTGCTCCCATAACTATTCCGACATCTGCGGCAGCTAATGCAGGCGCATCATTTATACCGTCTCCGACCATAGCAGTGTTACCGTATTTCCGGGAAAGGCGTTTCAGTATTTCGACTTTTTCATCAGGTAATAATTCTGAATAGTACTCATCTATTCCTACACTTTCAGAGATCGCTTTTGCAGTTTTTTCATTATCTCCAGTGAGTACAACGACTTTCACTCCCTTCTCCTGAAATTTTTCGATTGACTTTCTAGCTCCCTGACGTATTTCGTCTGAGACAGCGATTATACCCTCTAGTTCGTCTTCTGCTGTTACGAGAATGACTGTTTTTCCCTCGCTTTGCAGTCGAGGGATAGTTTCATTTACCAAATTTAGACAGTTTCCTTTGCTACAGAGATGAGATGCTTCCCCCCTTATTTTTTCGCTATTGGATGAATGATGAACGTGGGTAAGGTCAAATCCTAGTTCTTCCAGAAATGAGGGTTTTCCAGCATAGTGTTCTTTTCCTTTCAGGGTGGCTTTTACTCCCTTCCCACTAAATTCTTCGAAATCTTTTATCTCGTGGTCATGACTGATTTCGTTTTTGTCTTCTACGTGGTTTACAATTGCCTCTGCTATGGGGTGTTCGCTTCTTTTTTCAACTCCACAAGCACATCGAATGACTTCTTCTTCACTCTCTCCGTTCAAAGGTATAACATCCGTCACAGTCAGCTCACCCTTGGTCAAAGTTCCAGTCTTATCGAACGCTATCAAGTTTACTTCCCCCATCAATTCCAAGTTTCGCCCACCTTCGATCAAAACCCCGTTCTTGGCAGCACTGGTAATTCCTGAGACTACTGTAACAGGAGTACTTATGACGAAAGCACAAGGGCAAGCAAGGACGAGCATTGTTATCCCACGCACAAACCATGAAATCCATGATTCATTCAAAAGTAGAGGAGGGAGCAAAGTTACAAGGATAGCAATGATTATAACAACTTTAGTGTATTGTGAGGAAAATTTTTCTATGAATTTTTCACGTTCCGTTTTTCTTGATTCAGCTTTTTTAATCAAATCAACGATTTTGGAAATAGTACACTCAGTCCCCTTGCTTTCTGCCTCCACTTCCAAGTAACCTTGCTCATTAATTGTGCCGGCAAAAACCTCATCTTCTATGTCCTTATCGACCGGAATACTCTCACCAGTTATAGGGGCTTGGTTAACGGAACTGCTACCTTTGACAACAATTCCATCAACCGGTATTTTTTCTCCAGGTCTAACTAAAACTAAATCTCCTTTTTCTATATCTTCGATTGGAACTGTTTTTTCTTCTCCGTCTTGTCTGGTTGTAGCGGTGTTCGGGGATAGGTCCATTAAATCGGCAAGAGAGCCCCGAGCTTTTTTTATAGAGTAACTCTCTAAGAGTTCTGAAAGATTAAATAAGAAAGCGAGAGTAGCCCCTTCAATAAAGAAGTTTCTACTGCCTAAGAAGCTTACAATAATGGACCCGATAATCGCAAAACTCATCAAAAGGCTAATGCTCAATTTTCTATTTTTTAGAGAATAGTATCCATTCTCAAGGATGATTTTACCTCCGATAAATATTCCTGATAATAGTAGGAAGTCGGAAAGAACAAAAGCTTCACCACCTAATACGATTAAAGTCCTGTTAAACTGTTCTAGGATAAAGATTATCAAAAGACCAGTTCCCAACAAAAACCCATTTACCCAATTTCGAATAGCCCTATTACTTCTCCAAACATTTTCCGCTGTTTCTATCTCTCTAGGCTCTGAGTAATCAGTGCTTTTACA
>CAYSUV010000006.1:0-16742 GCA_964434275.1 Hadarchaeota archaeon (SeqCode)
CGTTTTTTGGAATTATACCTATTTCTCGAACTTGGGTTAGCTTCGACCATGCCACGGAGCATAGGTTCCAGGCCAACGCGCTTGACTTATAATATTCCCTTCCATTGAGTTCTCGACTGCATCTCCTGTTGAATCAGAGGGCAAGTCAAGGGTAGTATCCAGAGCATAAATCTTAAATCTATAAGTATGTTCATCGTCCGGAGGATTAGGTCCTCCATAACTCGTATCTCCGAAATCTGTTTTTCCCTCTTCGCTTTCTGAAGGAATAACCCCTTCTGGGATTTTGGAAGTGTTTGGCGGTATATTCCAAACTATCCAATGATCCCACGCTTTACTTGGTTCGTTGAAGGCGTTTGGGTCGTCCATGATAAGGACTAAAGATTCTGCCTCTGGTGGAACTCCCTCTATCTCTAACGGGGGATTTACGTTTTCGGCTGTATAACCATATTTATCAGGAATTTTTTGACCTTCCGAAAAAGCCGAACTTTTTAATTTTAAAGACTCGCTCATCATTCAACCTCATATAATTTGTTTAATCTTCTTTCTTTTCAAGTTCATTAGCAAAGTCAGTGGAGTCTGCTAAAGTTTGATCTGTGTCGTGTGGAAAGACGACCTTCATTTCTTCTTCAATTATTTTCTCATACCATTTTTTTCTCTGGTCTAATGTTTTCATTGGATGGGTGTCGTAAGCCATTATATATGGAAGCGGCAAGTGTTTTGACGTTGGAACCAAATCACCAATATGCAGAAGTTTTTCTCCCGAGTTTTCGAAAAGGACCACTTGATGTCCGACTGTGTGTCCACCTGTTTTAACTACTCTAACACCTTCGGTGACTACTTGATCGCCATCAATAAGCTCTAAATTTCCAGCCTTTTCAAGCGGCACGAAATCTTCCTTCTTGTAACTTCCTTTCGTTCTTTCGTTAGGTTCTATAGCAGCATTGTACTCCTCTTCCTGCACGATATAATCGGCGTTTCTGAATGTAGGTCTTACCTTGTCCTTGAAATCTTCAGTAGCTCCTCCTGCATGATCAAGATGTAGATGGGTGAGAACCACGTAATCGATATCTTCGGGGGATAAGTTTAGAGGCATAAGCGCTTCTTTGATAGTTCGAGCGTTTTTTAGTTTGTAGATTTTTTCTTCTCTAGAAGATAGTTTTCTACCCATTCCTGTTTCCACAATAATGTTTTGCCCATCTGCGTTGACGTAGAGTAAGGATCCGTATAGATTTATTCTGTTTTTGTCGTCGCTTTCGTATGTTTTGTTCCACAAACTTTTCGGTATAATTCCAAACATCGCGCCGCCGTCCAAGCCGAAAGTGTCTACATGTAATAATGCGGATTTCCAATCGCCAATTTGGAAGTTTTTGATTTCTCCTCCCATTTTTCTCCTCTCTTGTTCTCTTTGTTTTAAGTTCTTGATTACCCTTTCTTTTTAAGATTGAGTTTCTTTTTTGAAGTACTTGTTTATGTTGAGAGATAACTCTTATCTAAGAAGAGTAGATAAATCAAAATGTATGAAGAGTTCTTTTTCAAGGATACCCGAGATTTACGAGCGAAGTGTTGAGAAAATTGGTTCCTATCCTTCGGAGGGAGATGAAGAGCAATACGTGGAAAACGCTAGAAAATTTATCGACCTCCTCAGAAAATGTGAGCGGGTAATATGGGTAGGGACAGGCAGACAGGAAGAAATGGCGAATTTTGCAACTAGGTTGATAAAAGCTAATGATAAGCAAACGTTTTGCTCCAGCGATTCTTCCATCCCTTATGAGTATAAGTCGGAAGATATGGTGATAGCCTTATCTTCTTCTGGAGAGACGGAGAGAACGATTCATTATGCAGAGTCAGCCTACAAACCCATCGCCAAATCAACTCCCGTTGTATCAATAACTACGGACACAGACTCTACACTGGCTGGAATAGCCGAAAAAACAAACGGTTTCATAGTCAAAATACCTGGAAAAAGTAAAGAGGACCGAACCGAGTATCAAGAAAGACAATTTTCAGGAACTCATGAACCTTTAACGCTAGGCGGAACTCTGGGTGAACTTTACTCTCTAGAATTTATACTAGACTCTATAGGAAGCGCAGTGACGGCAAAACCAGTAATGGAGTTCCACAACGAGTTCTGGAAAAAAGTGAACGATTATAACCCTGACCCAAAACAGTTCGAAAAACTATACGAAATGTTGCCCGAGCCGATAGACTACTCGAAAAGAGGGAAAGAAGAAGTGTTTCCAAACAAGACAGTAATAGGAGGTCTTGAACTCTCAGGAGTTATAGCAAGAGCATTCTCAATCAGACTAGCACACTGCGCAAGTCAAAACGAAGAAAGACTAGTAAACTACTACAAGGATGCGGGAAGCGTAGCCGCTCGAGAAGGGGACTTAGCGCTAGCATTCTCAGGATCAGGCCAAGAATTCTGGAAAAAAACGTTAGAGCCGATAAAAAAACTTGGTGGAAAAGTTTTTGCTGTTACGAGTTATCTTGATTCTCCTTTGGGTGAGATAGCAGATGCTTGTTTAGAGGTTCCAGGTAGAGAAAGGATAAGGGATAGGGATAAGTTAGAGGATCCTCCGAAAAATCCGGAACAGGCATTGTTTGAAATCCGGTCTTTACTGGCTATGGAGGCTTTCATTCATTCTCTTGTGGAGGAAGAAAAAATCTCTGTTAAGGCTGTTGAGAATAAGCATTCTCAACTTACTTAGAAACCCGAATTTGAGTTTAGCATTTATAACTAATTTTTTATTTTTGTGGCTAGATTGAGATGTTTTTCAAAGAGTTTATGAGGTTGCCTCGTGATAATCCTTGATTTGTAAGTTCGCCCACTATGTGCTCTTTTCCGAAGATTTTTTCGACGATATCCTCATCGTCCAAACCCTGTTTATTGTACTTTTGTATTTTTTCGTGAAGTTTTTCTATTTGTTGAATATTTTTTTCAATTATTTTCGAGTCTTCGAACTTTCCTTGAGAAGCTGTAAAAATCGTAGGATTTTTTATTTTATCCGTCCGTCTTTTTAACTTTTTTAAGGAAGAGTAAATCTGACCCATATGATCATGCACAGGCATCATACCATCTGGTAAATCCTTTCTTTTTTCTCCGAAAATCATTTGATATTTTGAAACAACAGAATCCGAAATGAAAATCCAGCCCTCCTCTCGTTCCACTAAGCAAATCAAATCATTTGAATGACCAGGAACATGTATCAACCCGAACTCGTATTTTCCAGATTTTGTGTTAACGGTGTCGAAGTTTACCGGTCGAATTTCCGGAGCGGGTTCTAAAGGACCTCCCCAAGCCAATTTTCGATAATCAGGATAGTTAAACCCGTTTCTAACTATCTCAACACCGTTCTCATCTATATACACTGGCAGTTCCAATTCTTCTGTAAGCAGTCTAGCTCCACCCGCATGATCCTCATGCCAGTGTGAAATGATTACTTTATCGACAACGTCTACCCCCCCGATATCCTCGATAAATCCTTTAAAATCTTCAACACCAGCCGGCGGACCAGAATCTATCAAAACACCATCAATAAAATAAACGGAAGTCCAAAAAGGCTCAGGAATCTGCTCTATATCCCGAGCCCAGGCCCATCGGATGATTTCCCCGTTTTCGAATTTTTCGATGTTAATCATCTTACAAATAATTACTTTCAAAAGTTTTCATAAAAATTAAAGGAATTCCTTTTCATACGGTTCAAACCGTGGTAGATAAGTATCAAATAGGAGCATCAAGAATTATTAAAACAAAAAAGGGAGATTCGACTTGGAGAGAAATAAGGAAAAACAACCATTTACAATCCGCTCATGTCAAGAGCAAGACCTAGAAAAAATAAGAAAAATAGAGCAGAAAAGCTTTCCCACTCCATGGCCAAAAGCTTCTTTCAGACATATCCTCCAAAGGAATTCAGGAATTTTTTTCGTTGCAGTTAACAGCAGTGATATTTCAGGTTACTCGGTGGCAAATGTCGAAAGGGATGTCAACCTCAGCAGATTCCAAACAAGACGCGAAGGTCACTTGCTTAAAATCGCTGTTAGTAAGGAGGAGAGACGCGAAGGGATTGGAACGACATTAATGAGGATGCTGGAAGAAAATCTCCAAGATAAAGGAGTAGAGAACGTAAAACTGGAAGTAAGAGTTCAAAATAATGGTGCTAGAGATTTTTACCAAAAAATAGGTTTCGAAGAGAAAGAATTGATTAAAAACTACTATCCTGATGGTGCTCATGCAATAGTGATGAGAAAAAGGATTTCCTGAAAATAAATAGAACATTCGCTTTTCATGTTTTGAAATGATGTTGAACGAAAAACATTTTAGACCTACTACTTCACCGGTTTAATTATTTTAACTTTCTATGGGATGGCATATTTAGGGAATAATTGTTTTGAGTTATTAAAGAACAACTAATGTTGATATGATGGATTTGATAAGTATAGGCGAAATAGAAAAAGTTCAATCTGTTTCCTCTCCTCACGAAGAAGAATTAAAAAAATTAGGAAAGAATTGGTTAGAAAAGTTTAGAAAATTCGGAGAAGAGGATTTGAACGAGATTGCTGAGCTAATCGGAGCGAAAAAAGAATCTTTAAAAATAGACGAAGAATGGGCTCTAACAAAAGAATTCTTCCCGGAGATCAAAATGCATCTCTCGTATCATTATTACGGAGAGGAGTTCCAATCTGTTGGTGAAGAAGACCAACTTCGGTTCTTATTTTCTGGAGGGAGAGTTCGAAAAATGACAGGGGAGGATCTAGCAGGGATGATTGAAATAACGCTGAACTACATAGGTCGGTATCTATCGGACATTACCATAGAAGAAAACGAACAGGAAGGAAAAGAAAAGTTTTACGAGCCCAGAAAAGGGGCGTTGGAATATCTGGATTTGGATGATGAAAATCTTGTGAGTTTGACTGATTTTATTGGTGGAAGTTTTGACAGAGAGGGTTCGAAAGTGATTTTGTGGAAAGAGTTTTTCCCGGAAGTTATTATTGGAGTCGAGTTGGATGAAGAGATTAATTTTACTTTTGATGGAAATAATTCGGATAGATTGGCTAGTTATGAATTGAATTCATTAGGAATCTATACTCTTAATCATGTTATTAGATATATTTCGAGTGTTTGTCAGGATGATAACCTCCCAGAGATTTGTAGAAAGGTCTTTCCACGTTATTCGTCAGAGTAAGATTTATTCTATTCTTTTCTATGATTAGTCCTATTATTTTTGAAAATTCTAAAAAGTATATATAGTAAAAAGAAAACCCGTGGATTGTTTGGAGGTGTTCAAATGTCTATTCATAAGAAAAATTATTATAAGCTAATAGCGCCCCGCCCTACTGTCTGCGTTTCAACAGTCAGTGAAGAGGGAGTTTCGAATGTTGCTCCTTACAGTTTCGCGACCCCTTTATCTTTCGCGCCTCCCCTAGTTGGCGTATCAGTGGGGGAGGGCAAAGATACGCTTCTGAACGCTAGAGAAACTAATGATTTTGTAGTTGCTCCTTTGACTGAGAGTTGGATGGAAAAAGGAATAGAATCAGAAGTTTCAATTTCTAGAGATAGAAGCGAATTCGATGAAGTTGGATTAGTGGAATCAGAATCAAAAAGAGTAGAATCCCCAAGTATTGAGGAAGCACCGATAAATATCGAATGCACTTATTGGGACGATTTCAAAACAGGAGATCACTATCTCTTGGTTGGAGAAGTCGTGTATATCTCCGTTGAAGAAAACTCTATCGAAAATGGTAGGATTAATTTGGAAGAACTAGGCTCGGTATGTCATGTTACTGGGGAAGAATTTACCTTATCTAAAGAAGTAATGAAAATAGAGAGAGAATAGTAATGCTATCTTCAGTATTTCACCTATAACTAGATTTAGCATGGTCGAAATCCTACGATTTGCAAACTCCCAACTATGTTTAGTAGGGTTTCCTCTTCTCGATGTTTTTCTAAATAAAATGGAAGAGAGATAATAATTTTTTTAGGTATATGCTGACATTCCCTCTCCTAACAGTTCGTAGGCAACTACTAATTTTTGAATTTCTGGAGTTCCATCAGGAACAGTCATCATTCTGGCGTCTCTGTAATATCTTTCAAGAGGTAATTCTTCTGAAAGCCCCATAGCCCCGTGAATCTGCGAAGCATTATATGCTGCGTCTATGCATTTTTTGCAGGCGTACCCTTTTGCCATAGAAGATAGTTTTCTCGCTTCAGGATCTCCTCTTCTAATAGCGTCAAAGGATTTATACCCAAGCATTCTGGAAGTTTCCGTTATTGTAGCTATTTCGTAAATCATTTCTTGAACCAACTGGTTTTTTCCTATAGGTTTACCGAACTGTTTTCTTTCCTTTGAATATTCTAGAGCTTCTTCTAAACACGCTTGAGAAATACCAGTTGCCATTAAAGACATTCCAGCTCTCATGGGGACGAAAAACGCGCTGTGTGGGGATAGTCTGTCCATCAATTTCATCATTCCAGGACCACCCATCATCACAGATTCTAGAGCCTCTTCTCCTTGAGAAGCGACTTTTCCAAAAATGTTAGACAGCGTGTTTTCCTCTGGAACTCGAGTATTGTCAAAAAACATTTCTCCTGTAGGGCAAGCGTTCCAACCTAATTTGTGAAGTTCGTTTGTTTCGAAATCAGAATATTCCTTGTCTACATAGAAAAACTCTCTTTCTCCACTTTCTTCATTTTCAGCCATAATCAGACCTACATCTGCCACTGGACCGTTAGTTATCCAAGTTTTCTTACCATTTAGCACGTATTCGTTTCCATCCTTTTCAGCGGTCGTTGTAATGTTTCTATTGTCACAACCTGCTTCAGGCTCAGTAACTGCGATTGTTCCGATAAGTTCTGCTTTTTCTAACTTTGATTTTAATTTTTCAGCCCGATCTTCCGCTGTGTATGGAGCAAACATAGTGAATGCTTGATAACCGATTACAGCTGTTAAGCTTGGCCAAACTCTACTCACTTCTTCCATGAAGAACATGTAGAAGTAAGGATCGGCCAGGAATTCTTTTGCGGTTTCTGGGTCGAAACCTATCCCAAGTTTACGGAATTTTTTATTCCATTCTATTACTTCGTCTTTTGAAAGTGATCCTTCCTTTTCTTTTTCGTCAACAATCGGTTCAACTTCGTTTTCTAAGAATTCTCTCAAGCTTTTTCGCACCATCCGCTGCTCTTCGGTAAATTCAAAATCCAAATTTTCACCTCCTAACAATATGGAATATAGGTTATACACCTGCCGGTTTCTCAGTTTTGAGAGGTTTAATTATTTTGGAAAATAGGTCTTATAACTAGCAATATTAGTATTTCTAAACTAAATTTATAGCCAGATTATACCGGTATCACTGGCTTAAGAGGTAAAAAGGAGCAAATAAGAGTTATTTTGATGCCGAAAACAATCAAACTAGGATTATTACAAATAAAAACTGGACCTGATAAGAGGGATAATTTAGAGAAGGTGTCCGGTTTAATTGATGATTTTGATGATAGGCCGGATATAGTGATTACTCCTGAGTATCTGATGGGTTTGAGAGAAGGGGAGATTACAACTGGTATTCTTGAGGAAAATGCTGAATCTTTGGAATCAGAATTTGTTCAGACTTTAGCGGGAAAAGCGGAAGAATTGGGGGTTGCGATGCTTTTAACTACTTATCGTCCTGTAGAAGGTGATTTCTTTAATTCTTCTGTTTTTGTTGATAGTGAAGGTGAGGTTCGGGCTGTTTATGATAAGATACATCTTTTCGATGCTTTTGAACATAAAGAATCTGAATTTTTTCGACATGGTGAAGATGTGGTAGTGTTTGATTGGGGGGATTATAAGATTGGTTTGGCGACTTGTTTTGATTTACGTTTTCCTGAATTGTTTCGAATCATGCAGATTAAAGGTGCGGATATTGTACTGGTTCCCAGCGGGTTCTATCAAGGGTCTTATAAATCTAATCAATGGCGTACGTTGATTGGGGCTAGGGCTCATGAGAATAATTTTTTTGTTGCTGGTGTTAATCAGCCTCAGCCTTATTTTGTGGGTGAGAGTATGGTTTGTTCTCCTTTAGGGTATGAAGTGGATAAGCTTGGAGTGGGTGAGGAGAGTAAGATTGTAGAGATTAGGATGGGAGAGGTTGAAGAGGCTAAAAATAATATGCCGATTATAGATTTGCTCCGGTCGGATATTTACAGGGATTTTAAACCCTATGGATAATTTGGGGATCTGTTCATATCATTCCTAAGGCATTGAATTTGTGCGCATTGAGATGAAAAAGATGTTGGTGAAATAAAAATTATTTATGGGTACTTTACAATTCTTTTACGGTGAATAAATGGCAGAAGAAGAGACATCATCTTGGTATTGGCTTCTTCCGATACTTTTTAACTGGATTGGAGGTTTGACAGGTTGGTTAGCTCTAAAAGACAAAGATGACGAAAAGGCAAACAAAATTCTGATCGGTGGACTAGTAGTTCTGGGCGTCGAAGTTTTCGCGGTTCTAGCCTTCGTAGCCAGTTTAATGATTTGAAAAATTGACCTCAACGGTCCAAAAAATGCCTAATTATGGGCATTAAGCTCTATGTCCTCTATATAGGCGGTGTTTTGGGCGTTGCTTTCGAATTCTATTCTTATTTTTATCGCATTTACCTTACCTAAGTCTGATGGAGAAGATAGCCAGGTTTGGCTCCAATTTTCACCGTGGTTTTTGCTACCTTTCCATTGGACTGAATAATTTTTCAGATTATAAGCTTCTATTTCGATATTTTCTATACTAGTTTTCTTTCTGTATTTCTTTGAGAATGTTCCGGTACCTTTTTTTCCGGGCTTGATTTTGAACCAGTTATCATGGGTTATTTCGAGATTTTCTTTTTTCCTTAAGCTTAAATCGGAGGCTATGAACTGCATTTCGCCATCACCGATTTCGATAGGATGGTCAAGTATTATCTTGAAATTTTCAACATCTATGTTTCCGCCTGACCATCGTGTTATCATTTGGATATTTTTACTGTTGTTTTCCATTTCAAAATAGTAAACAGCTCCTCTCCCTGTGAAGAAGCTACTTTTCGGCGAGTGTAGGATATCCATTAGTGGAGGGCCTCTATTTTCTCTTTGTATCCAACTTTTTTGTGCCTCTTCGTTTGAGGATGCGGGATTGAGTTTGTTGAAGAAATAGTATTGTAGTACACCGAGTCGAGAACCGATATATCCGTGTGCATAATCTATTACGGGCATGTTTAGGAAGTATGTTTCGGGCAATTTGGATGGTGGATATTTTCTTTTGGTTTTGTTTATTTTCTCTCCTGAGACGAATTTTTCGACTTGTTCTACACCGAAGGATAGGTCTTGATCTGTAGGTGTGTCTTTCCATCTGTAATCACTGTGAATGTGTCCTGATAGGTGGGCGTCCACGCCATATTTTTCGAAAAGGGTCATGTAGGTTTGAGTGACTTTTTTCCAGTGAGGATTGTCTCCAAGAAACCATGTTTTTGAATATGCGGTAGTTCCTGACATTTGGACATGACTCATGATGAAAATATTGTTTGAGTCCGAGTATTTTTCCAAGTATTTTTCTATGAATTCAAACCGCTTGTCTGGAATTATCGATGCTAGATTGTTTCCATCTCCTTCAGGGTTGTGGTCTTCGGAGACGAGAATGAAAATATTATTACCTAGTTTCAATACTTTTGTTGCTGAAACCCGGCCTAATTTTGTGAAGTATTCGGTTCCGTATGATCCTACTCCTGGATGATGGTCTCTGTCGTGGTTTCCAAGGAAGTCGTAAACCGGCGCATTTAGGTTCTCAATCCATTTTTTATAACCTATCCATTCTCCTGTTTGCGTGTGGGCTGTTAGATCGCCAAGTCCGAAAATATAGTCTGCCTTTATATGGTTTAGAGCGTACTTTGCGTCGAAAGAGATTTCTTTACTTGGAGCTCCTAAATCAGTTTGCGTCTCTTGTTGATCATTAGTTATGTGAGGATCTGCGAAAATAGCGATTCTTACATCATTTTCTTCGGTTTCTTCAGTTGATTTTAAAGAAGAGTGAGATCTTCCCGGTAAAGATGTTCTTAAGGTTATCCCACCGAGGATTGTTATCACAAGCCAGACTACTAATATTATTTTTAGAATTTTACTTAGTTTCATTTCGCTAACTTCACCAAAAGTATACAGGCTGTATTATTATTTACAAGTAATAACTCCGATGGTTTGATTTTTTAAAAGAAAAGCGGAACGAACAGGAGAGAAATCATTGACATGAGCTTGATTAAAATATTCAAAGCAGGTCCTGATGTGTCTTTGAATGGGTCTCCTACAGTATCACCAGTTACAGCCGCCGCGTGAGCTTCGCTACCTTTTCCACCGAGATTACCTTCCTCGATGTATTTTTTAGCGTTGTCCCAAGCGCCACCTGAATTGGCAAGAGTGATTGCGAGTAACAACCCGGTGACTATCGCGCCTGCTAGGAGCCCGCCGAGAACTTGCCAGTTCCACAACCATCCTACTAGGATAGGTATTGCTACTGCCATGCCGCCCGGTAGAATCATATTTTTCAACCCGGCGTTTGTACTTATCTCGACACATCTATGATAATCCGGCTCGGTTTCCCCTTCCAAGATTCCGGGCATTTCTTTGAATTGTCTTCTCACTTCTTTCACCATTTCTGAAGCTCCTCTCCCTACAGCGGACATTGTTAAAGCTGAGAAGATGAATGTTAGTAGACCTCCTAAGAAAAGCCCGATTACAACCGTAGGTTCGTTTATACTTAACTGTCCGGCAAGTTGAGATAACTGAATTTGTTTAGCTTCCGCAATTCTTTCGATAAACGCTGAGAATAATGAGACCGAGGTTAAAGCTGCCGACCCAATAGCAAAACCTTTACCTATTGCAGCGGTCGTATTCCCTACAGCATCTAATTTTTCTGCTCGTTCACGAACTTCTTGACCCATTCCACCCATCTCCGCGATACCAGCAGCGTTATCATTAACAGGACCGTAAGTATCGGTGGCTAGAGTCATTCCAAGAGTGCTCAACATTCCAACAGCAGCTATCGGAATCCCGTAAAGATTAGAGAAATGAAAAGACAACCCTATAGCTACACAAACAGCAATAACCGGAATCAAAGTACTCCCCAAACCAACAGAAAAACCACTCACAATATTCGTCGCAGGACCAGTCTTAGACGATTCAGCAATCGACCTTGTAGGTCTAAACCTACTCTCCGTAAAGTATTGAGAAGCCAACCCAATCGCAATACCCGCCCCCAATCCCGACACAAAAGCATAAAACGGCCCTAACAAGCCTAAAAAGTTCCTCGTCAAGAAATAAGCAAATATTATCATAATGATTGCACTCCCAAAAACTCCTTTGTTAAGCGCATTGTGAAGATCACCTATATCAGAACCTTTTCCAGGCCTAACAAAGGATGTTGCAATCATAGAAGCAAATACTCCAGCTGCTGCTAAAATCAACGGGTAAAGGATGGCCTTACTGCCAGCTATTTCAGTCCCCACCATTATTGTTGCCCCTCCAGCTCCGATAGCTATAGCTGATATTATAGAACCTGCGTAGGACTCAAACAAATCGGCTCCCATCCCCGCTACATCTCCTACGTTATCACCTACATTATCCGCTATCGTAGCCGGATTTCTTGGATCGTCTTCAGGAATCTTCTCTTCAACTTTACCTACCAGGTCCGCCCCCATATCAGCTGCTTTTGTGTAAATACCACCACCAACACGAGCAAAAAGTGCTATAGAGCTAGCCCCAAACCCAAAACCTACAATAATACCAGGATCAGGAGCAAAATTCCAAACCAAAGTGAGGCCAACCAACGCCAACCCCACCACCATCATACCCATAACCGCACCACTGGAAAAACCAATTTTTAAGCCTTTTCCAATTTCCTTTTCTGCAGCTACGGCAGCTCGGCTGGTAGATTTCGTTGCGATCCTCATCCCAATATTTCCGGCTAGGGCCGAACAGAAAGCTCCGCCGACAAAGGCGTAGGCCGCTCTGGGTAGTACAGCTACATGGAGGATTATACCCATGATTGCTACAAAAATCACCAGTGGTTTGTATTCACTGTTTAGAAAGGTCATAGCGCCTTCGTAGATTGTGTCTGATAAATCGCTGACTTTTTTTTCTCCTTTCGGTTGTCGTAAAATCCAAACTGCTAATAGTATTGCGAAAATTATGGCTGATGCGCCTGCTGCTCCTACAAAGCCTAGGCTAAATATTGATTGTATGCTGATTCCGAGCATGTGTCATACCTCCATTTTAGACCATGCTACTGATGTCAAGATGAGACTTCTGTCGTAAATATATTACGGGAATTCCTTCTTTTTTCAGACGTTTTTTTAAGTCTCTGTCGTTGGTTCCCACTGCAGAAGTCTCTTTTTTTGCTAGTCTAATTATTTCTTCGTCTGCTGATTTTTTTGATTTTACCTTATTAGCTTTGTCTGCTAGTGTAAGGGCGACTTTAGCAGCTTTTTTTTCAGAGGAGGATCCCTTCTTTTTTAAGTGTTTTAGTTCTCCTGTTACTACTTCTGGTACTATGAGTTTGTATTTTTTATCTATAACCCGGTCTAGCTCGCTGAATATATCTACTCCATGCATTTCTGGAATCATCAGCAAATTGGAGTCGAGTATAATCAGCAAATCTTTCATATGTATCCTATTTGTTTATGATTCCGTGTCCGATTAATCTCCATCTGCCACTAATTCTTCTGCTTATCGCCGCTCTGTTTCCTTCTTCTACGCAAACGGGGAGTTTCAGGTTAATTTCGGCTTCTGTATCTCTAGCGCTAGTGACCTTACCGACACTTGTGGCTGTACCTACGTTTATCATAAGTGGTTCGTTAGTTCGCAATGGTTCAACTTCTTTTTCTTCGTCCATACCAACCACTTTCTTTAACAGATTAGCTTCGATTTGGATTTCATGAACTGGTTCTGGAAGAGTTCCTGGTTCTCCGGCCACCGAACCAGCTAGATAGTCGGATTTTGTGTAAGACGGGTCAAATTTCGTACCTACACCAACTAATCCGCCCGGAGTTGCTACTTCAACGTTTTCGTTTCCCTGTCTAAGGCTAACAATTTCTGACGTTAGTGATTCCCAGAAAGATTTTCCTTCTCTTTCTACTTCTTCTCCCGGGCGAATTTCTATTTCATCTCCAACTTCCCATTGTCCCCAAGACAGAGTTCCTCCGACTATACCTCCTGTCAGATTCTCTGGGTCTGTCCCTGGTTTGTTGACATCGAAAGACCTCGCTACATGCATTCTTGGGCTTTCCGACAAATCTCTGTCCGGTGCGGGTATCTTATTGTAAACTGCTTCAATAACTTTATCTACATTAGCACCGTGAACGGCAGATATTGGTATGATAGGGGCGTCTTTTGCTTTTGTTTCGCTTAAGAATTCTCTGATTTGTTGATGATTTTCTTTAACTTCTTCTCGAGAAACTAAGTCTATCTTATTTTGAACGACGATAACATTCTCTACTCCGATTATCTCTAAACCTTTTAGATGTTCTTTAGTTTGTGGTTGAGGACAAGGTTCATCGGCTGCTATAACTAGAACTGCTCCGTCCATTATGGCGGCTCCGGATAACATTGTTGCCATTAAAGTTTCGTGACCTGGAGCATCTACGAATGAGATTTTGCAGATTTTTTCCGTTTCACCTTCACACTCAGGACATTCTTTTTCAGTAGTGTAATAATCACAGTTTTTACATTTTCTAAATACTGTATCAGCATAACCTAATCGGATTGAAACTCCTCTCCGAAGTTCTTCGCTATGCCTGTCCGTCCAAGTTCCGGAGAGAGCTTCTGTAAGAGTAGTTTTTCCATGGTCTACATGACCGATCATTCCTAGATTCATATGTGGGATAGACATTTTTCCCTCTTTTATTCAGTTTTTAGCCTGAGATATAAAAGTAGTAGGAAGATTTCGATGAAAATGACCAATATTTTATTCTTTTATTTTGAGGGTAAAAGTACGTTCATCTTTCACTTTGTTTTCCACTAATATTCGAGCGTCTATTTCCGCGGTCATTGAGTTTAATCCCGAAAATAAGTTTCCACATATATCAAATGCGTATTTTTTAGTTGTCTCTCCACTATATAAGGGCTGAGTTTGAATAGTCAGACGATTTTCTTCGTTTTCTTTACTAGCGAGAGTATCGCCGTGACTAATTTTTAGTTTCGGGCATCGAGTAGCTATTTGTATATACAAGTTTTCAAAGTTAGTATCTGTAGGATTAGAGGCCTTTATCTTAAGGGAAGCATTTTCCCCGGGTGAAACACTTCTGGGTTTAAGTTCTCCTTCAGAAATACTGAGTTTTTTCTCACCGCTCAGGATTTCATAATTAGAGAGAAGTACAAATCCAGCTAATAAGATAACGATAATAATTCCGATAATAATAGCACGACGTTTCCTCCTTCCCTTTTCTTCCTCAGGAGTACTAGGCCTCATCTAGTTTCACTCCTCACTCCCTGTTTCTTCTTTTTCAGACTCTTCACTCTCTTTTTCTGTTTCTTCTTTATCTTCACTTTTTTCCTCTTTTCCCGCATCTTCTTTTTCGCTCTCTTCTTCTGTTTCTTTCTCAACTTCTTCGGTTTCCTCTTCTTCTGGTTCAAGGCCTAGAATTTTTTCTATTGGTTTTTCGCCTTGTTCTTTTACTATGATGTTTAGTTGTGCGATGTTTTGCGAAACTTTTTTTCCTCGGACTGTTTTTCTTTGCCTTTCTCCTTTTCTGGGAGGTTGATATCCTGCTCCTTTACTGAGTAGTGGTTTTGTTCTTCCTTCTCCTTTTACGTCGGCTCTCATTGGGAAACCTTCTTCGTCGGATCCTCCTTTTATTTCAAGTTTGTATCCTGGTATTCCAATGTCGTCTCCGTTGATTTGGTCACCTATTTCAGCTCCTATCAGTTTTCTAAATTTGGATTCTTCCGGCTCTATCTGGTATGCTTTTCCTTTGTTCGGGTCTGAAATTATGATTCTAGGCATTTACATCACCCCATAGGTTGGATTTTTTTCTTCTTTGATGGATATGATTTCCCCCATAACCGCTTTCTCGTCTTCGGATAACATGTCCGAAAGTTCTTTAAGTTTAACCATCTCCTCACTTGGAATATCAACATATAAAACGTCCCCTTCATCGATTTGCCGTCCGATGGTTGGGCCTTGTATTGAAAGAGCTAACTCGTCTCCTGTTTCCGCTTTCGGAACATTTTTCTGCTCTTCTTGAATTTCCTTGACAACCCCAATTTTTTCGCCTTTTTTGTTCATCAAGGGAAAATCAGGTTTTATAATCCCTCCTAAAACATCGACTCCTACTATCGCAGGATCATTATTTCTAAAAACATAACCAGGTTTGATGGATACTTTTCCAGCCCGATTTAGTCCTTCTAGTTTTTCCGCTCTTATTCTCTCTTTTTCTTTTTCAACCCATTCTTTGTAGTTTTCAATAAGTCGATAGATGACATTATTTTTCACTATTTTGACGTCTCTTTTTTCTGCTTCCTCTTCGGCGTGAGGAAGTATGTCGACGTTAAATGCTAAAATTGCTCCGAGGAGAGGATCATCCTCTCCCACTGCGCTTGCCTCAACAATATTTTGCCGGGAGACATTTCCAATATCTGCTTTTTTAATCGGGATATCGTCAGCCTGAAGCTGGTTTTCAAGAGCTTCTAAAGAACCCAGTGTGTCTGCCTTAACGACTACTCCGTTCTTTTCGGTTTCGATTCTGATACTTTCCAACCGATCTTTAACCAATTTACAAATCTCGTCAACATCTTCTTCCGATTCAATCCCCCAAATAGGCGCACCAGCTATTGCATCCTCGATATCTGGAGCTGCAATCTTTACACCAGCTGCAGCACTAACTTCATCCACATGCTTGAATCTCTCCTGAGGGTCACGAATTTCGTCCAAAGCCTTAGGCTGTAAAAGTGCTCTAACTTTTGTCATCATAACTTTACCCAACCCACCAATAGCAATCTTATCCTGAGCAGAGAGAGTCCCATCATAAATAATAGCATCCAAAGTTTTCCCCAAACCTTTCTCTTCCTTAACCTCCAGAACCGTACCCCTAGCAGGGCCTGAAACCTCGATACTCAAATCTTCTTTCATATAACGTTGCGCCAAACCAGCTAGGATAGCTAATAATTCGGGAATTCCCTCTCCAGTCTTAGCGCTTGTAGGTACAATACCTATTTCGTTTCTGAATTCTTGAATTCTGTCAAATCTTTCAGAGGAAAAACCATACTCGTCAAGCTTTCCCACAATATCATAGATTTTTTCCCCCATCTCCTTTTTCACCCGATCACTCTGATTAGGAAAAGTATCTAAAAAACAAGCTTTTTCTTCAGGCCTCCATCCAGGAAGCAAATCACACTTGTTGGCCGCGACGACGAAAGGGGTTTGATTATTTTTAAGATAATTAATAGACTCTTCTGTTTGTGGTTGAAACCCTTCCGTTATATCAACTACTAGGATAGCCAAATCTGCTAATGCCCCTCCCCTACTTCTAAGATTAGCAAAAGCTTCGTGGCCGGGAGTATCAATGAAGAGAAGCCCTGGGAGTTCTACCCCTCCTCCGGCGAATTTGTCTAAAAACCTTCCACAGATTTCTTTTACTGTCGGAACTGGAATCTCAGTAGCTCCTATATGTTGAGTGATCGCTCCCGCTTCTCTACTAGCCACAGTAGTACCTCGAATACTATCCAATAGAAGAGTTTTCCCATGATCGACATGAC
>CAYSUV010000007.1:0-16150 GCA_964434275.1 Hadarchaeota archaeon (SeqCode)
CTGAAGAAAGACCACAAGCCAAACAAAACCGCCACAGCGAAGGGAAACCCATAAAGCGGTTCAACAGTCAAATCAGAGATAACTTCTCCAAGCTTATGCTTTCTCTGTCCTCTAAAAACGACTCTATCAGAAATCTTATCGATAAGGTCCCAACGCTCTCCAGAACTCAGGGACTTTTCTTTAGAATTCTTTTCAGAATGTTCCGAATCTTCATTCATTTCTCCTTAACCTCTTCGATAATTTCAGTTATTTCACCCTCTTCGGCTTCGATTATTCTAGAAGCCAACTTTTCAATTCCACTACCTGAAGTAGCGACAGTAGAAACCACTGGTACTTTTAGGATTTTTTCCAATTCCTGTTCATCTATATCTATGTTCTTATCTCTTGCCTCGTCGGACATGTTGAGAACCACCATCATGTTGAAGCCTCGTTCTATAAGCTCCAAGCAAAGATAAAGTCCCCTTTCAACTGAGGTCGCATCTATAACACAGATTACGATGTCCGGATTCATCTCATCCAACATTTTACCCGCAACTTCCTCGGCCTTATCTTTCGCCTCAAGAGAGAAGCTCCCGGGTAAATCAACAAGCTTATATTCTTCACCATTTATCCTTGCTTTACCCTCGATGTAATCAACTGTCGTCCCAGGATAATTGGATATTGATACATCTACACCTGTCAGTCTACTAAAAAGAACACTTTTCCCAACGTTGGGGTTTCCAGCTAGTGCTATGGTTTTCATCTTTCGATCTCCACGATGATTGATTCCGCAAATTTTTTTCCTAGGGACGATCTATTTCCTTCAATCTTTATGACGATGGGTCCACCTACGGGTTGTTCTGAAGAAACTTGCACTATCTTGCTCTCCCTGATTCCCATACCTGCGACTGTTCCACGGATGGAGGAGTCTACATCAATTATCCTCCCACTTTCTCCAGGTTCTAATTCAGATAACTTCAACTCCAAACTTACCAGCTCTATTAGGCGAGCCTAAATTATTTCCCTTCGTAGTGAGGAAAATATACATATAAAAGTTAGGTTTACCTAACATATTAATATCTCTGAAATAAAATACCACGAAAAAAGGGGCAAACGATTGAAACTTACCGATCTACAATCTGGAAAAACCGGAACGGTCTCAAAAATAGACTGTGGTCACGGCATCAAGCGGAAACTCTCATCAAGAGGAGTAAAACAAGGATGCAGAGTAAAAATGGTCTCAAGCTCAAGAGGACCAGTCGTCTTTGAGTGTGGAGGAAGTCAAATGGCCATAGGCCGAGGAATGGCTAAGAAAATCAAGGTTAGGCGAGAATGAAAATGAAAAAGGAAAGAATAAGCTCAAGCGCAGAAGATTACTTAGAAGCAGTATATCTACTAAAAGATAAAAAAGAAAAAGTCGGCAACTCAGACATAGCTTCTTTCCTAGAAATAACACTTCCCAGCGTAACAGAAATGCTGAAGAAATTAAGAAAAAAAAGCCTAGTTAACTACAAAAAGTACGGCAAAATTTCCCTCACCCCTAAAGGGGAAAAAATAGCGAAAGAAGTTAGCAGTAGACAC
The DNA here is from genome assembly GCA_964434275.1 of Hadarchaeota archaeon (SeqCode). Taxonomy (GTDB): domain Archaea; phylum Hadarchaeota; class Hadarchaeia; order Hadarchaeales; family JAGGTB01; genus CAYLJV01. The sequence continues at coordinate 1,561 of CAYSUV010000007.1, forward strand.
AAAGACCTCGCTAGTTTTCTAAAACTTCTCGGAGTGAACGAAGAATCAGCTCAGCTTGATGCGTGTAAAATCGAGCATATAGTAGGAAAAAACACCATGAATAAGCTGAGAAAGTTCCTAAACTTCATCGAAAAGGCCCCGGAAGAGCCTACTTGGCTCAAACATTATAGACAATTTCTAGAGACTGGAGAACATCCGGATTGCGAAAACCGTGAGGAATAATTATATTTGGCTACAACTTATGTTTTTTAAGAAACAAGAAAAATACAAAGTGTTAATATGGAATTAGGATTTTCTCTTCAATCAGCAAAAGGTTCTATCCTGACCTATCTACTGAACGAAGACTTGAGCGCAATTCAGTTGACTGAAAAAATGGAATTAGGGGAAAGCGCAGTTCGTAATCATCTTGATGTCTTAGAAAAGGAGGGATATGTGGATCATTATTTCAAGAAAGTTCCGAAGGGTAGGCCTAAGAAGATGTACACTATTACTTCTTCTGGAAGGAATCTTTTCCCCCGGAAATACGAATTATTTTTTACTTACATTCTCCGGGAAATAGAGGACCGATTTGAGGAAGAGACCCTTCAAAATATACTGACAAATGTTGCTAACAATCTAGCTGAGCGTTTGAGTGAAGATTTACCTGAAGAAAATAAAGAAAATCGTCTTAAAGAACTTGTCGACTCTTTTGAGGAGTGGGGGCTATGCCCAACTATGAAAAAGAAAGACGGAGAATATCATATAAGATACCGAAATTGTGCTTTTTTTGAAATAGTGGACGAATTTGCTGAGTATCTATGCAACATGCATAGAAGAATAATCACTAATGTCATGAACGACTATGAGGTAAAACAAGAGGAGTGCTGCGGAAAAGGAGACAACGTGTGTGTCCATAGAGTAATTCCTAAGGAGACATCTTAACTTCGCGAAAAAAAATAGAGCGGGTTATAAGAACACATTACTTTTTTTAAAGAGATTTATTTCCTCACAATGCCTTTCTGAGATACACAGGACTTTAAAAATCGATTTGCACTATCTTGATGAGGAGTAAATTTCGCTATGGCTTTCATACCATCAATATAGCTTTTGTCTGAATTGGAGTGAGAGTAGTGTTTTTAAAACAGTAAGGTGAACTTGAGCACCTCAATCAAAAACTTTAAAATATCGCAAATGTATGAATATAACAAATATAATGGCCAGAGTAGTGTCAGAATGAGAGACAAAAAAGATTTTTGGAACTCTAAGGAAGTGTTGAATTGAACCTTCTCAACTTCACGATAGCATACTTAATATTCCCAGGCCTAGTTTTCGCGACTTTCGTAGGGTTACTTTTCGAAGGAATCGACCGGAAAGTGGGAGCCCATATACAAAGTCGGATAGGGCCCCCGATTTGGCAACCTTTCATAGATATGATTAAGCTGTTCGGAAAAGAGGACATTACTCCTGCTAAATCTCACCGGTTTGTTTTCAATTTAGCTCCCCTCCTATCCTTCGGGGCTATTATCACTGTAATGATTATGTTACCTGTTTACGCATTATCCCCGGTTTTCAGCCCTGCTGGAGATCTGATTGTCATAATTTACCTATTGAACATCCCTGCTCTCGCTTTGATGTTTGGCGGTGCTTCCTCCTCCACCCCTTTCGGCCAAATCGGTGTAGGGCGGTACGCAGTTCAACTATTCGCCTATGAACTACCCTTCATAATGGCGGCTTTAACAGCAGCAGCTCAAGTAGGATCTCTCAGTATAGCTAAAATTACAGCTTATCAAACCACAAATGGTTGGCTACTTTTCCAACTCCCCCTAGCTGGAATCGCAGCTCTCCTATCCTGCCCAGGAAAATTACTCAAAGTCCCTTTCGATCTCCCGGAAGCTGATACTGAAATCGTAATGGGGCCTCTGGCAGAATATTCAGGGCCGAAACTTGCAATATTTCACATCTCCCATGACATTGAAATTCTAGCTGTTGCTGGGTTCATAACAGCTCTCTTTCTAGGCGGTCCTCAATCCTTTTCGATAGGTAGTTTGCAAATACCGGGATTCGTGAGTTTTATCTTAAAGAGCTTGGCTATTCTACTCCTATTAACATTCATCAGAACCGCTAATGCACGATTAAAAATTGGACAGGCTTTGAAATTTTATTGGACTTTCGTCGCCGGAATCGCTTTAATAAACCTAGCTTGGGTGTTGGTGGTATAATTGGCAGGTAAACTATTCGCACACCTACTAATGGAAGTAAAAAAACCAGGTCTTTGTATCCAATGCGGCGCTTGTGCAGCCGCTTGCCAAGTCAACGCCATAGAAAACGGCGAACTAGTCGGAGTTTGTGAAAAGTGCGGATTTTGTTATGCTCAATGCCCCCAAACAGGCGATTCTGAAAAACTCGAAAATCTTGTCTTCGGCGAGAACTCATCCGATCATGATTTTGGAATCTATAAAAACGCCCTATCAGTTAAAACAACAGACAGAGACATCGAAAAAGAAAGCCAGAACGGAGGCGCAGCGACATCAATATTAGTTTCCTTACTAGATCAAGATTATATAGACGCAGCCGTGGTGATGGGAACCGGAGAAACCCCCTGGAAACCCCAACCAAAAGTAGCCACTTCCAAAAATGACCTAATCGAAAGCGGCGGCACAAAATTCAGTCCCGGCCCAATCCTCTCAGGCTTACGAGACGCCGTGGATCTATACGGTAAAGAAAAAATAGCCATTATAGGAACCCCCTGTCAGATAAAGGCCCTAAGAAGAATGCAGTTTGATGACATGGCACTTTACCATCTTTCAGATCATATCGAATTAGTTATTGGTCTATTTTGTATGGGATCCTATGATTACAGCCGGCTTAAAGAATTCGTAGAAAAAGAATTGGAGCTCTCACTTGAAAATGTTGAAAAGTTTGATAAAAAAGACGAAAAACTGATTATATATCCTGAGGAAGAAGCGCAGATAGAAATACCTCTAGACTCACCAGAACTTAAAGATATTTCAAAAACAGCTTGCGAGTTATGTCCTGATTTCACTTCTGAGCTTGCCGATATCTCCATCGGCTCTGCAGGGTCGCCCGATAACCGCTCAACGGTTATAGTCCGAACCGATAACGGGCTATCTTCTTTCGAAATTGCTAAAAACAATAGTGATCTGCTAGATGTGAAACCTCTTGATTCAGTTGAGCCTGGAATTGAGCTTCTAAAAAACAAGGCTGAAAGCAAGAAAAAATCTGCAGAAAAGAACTTGGACCGACGTAAAAATGAAGATGAACCTATAACACCCTGTCTCGAGGAGGAGAGTGATTAAATGAAAAGCGAAGATGCAACAAACTCCTTAACATCTGCCATATCTCAAATTCAAGACAAACTCTCGAACTTTTTTGGAATAAAATCACAGTCGGAACCCCAAGAGCAGAACTCAGAAAATAATTCAGAGGGGGACACGGCTCAAAACACAACAACAATAATCCCTTCATCAGACGATCCAGGCGAAAGAGTACATGAAGGGCATGGGCCTCCTCTTTTTGTGAAATCGATGGAAGAAGCACAAGCATGGTCATTATGGGTAATAAATTACTTCACAGCATGCGGTTTTATGGAACTTCTGCCTTGGGTAGGGTCTGGTTATGATATGGAAAGATTCGGAATAAAAGCAGTTGCCACACCCAGACATGCAGATGTCCTGATTGTAGCTGGATATGTTACAAAAAAAGCTGCGGAGCGAATCAAAAGGATTTACGAACAAATGCCTGCCCCTAAACACGTTATGGCGCTCGGAAGTTGCCCCATGACCGGTGGTATGTACTGGGATTCCTATTCAACAATAAAAAAAGTCGACGAAATCATACCCGTCGACATTTGGGTATTGGGATGTCCTCCGAAACCCGAAAACATAGGACACGCGATAGTGATGGCAATGAAAGCAATAAAAGGAAGCTCCGGAGGGGACTGATGTGAAACAGAGCAAAGAATGGAAAGGTGTGAACTAAAATGTCGACAAAATTAGAATTATTGGAAGAGAAAACCGTGGACACTTTAAAAGAAATGGCAAGAGAAAGGAACCTCTCAGGCTACTCAAGAATGAAGAAAAATGAATTAATAGAATTAATCAATTCAAACTATAAAAAATCAGAAATCAGAGCTTGGCCAGAACTTGAAGAGGAGGAAGAGGAAACCTCATCTGAAAAAACAACAGAAAGAAAGGAAGAAAAATATAAAGAAATAAACGATGCATTATCAGATACGCTATTCACCTTAGAGTCCAAATTTAAAATATCAGAAATTTCAACTGAGAAAAACAGTTTTTCGGCAAAGGTAGATACGGATAAAGTCCACGATGTTTTATCATTTTTAAAAGAAGAAGGATTCAAACACCTCTCCGACGTCGCCTGCGTCGACTATATTGATGACGAGGAATTCGAACTGATTTACCATCTTTGGTCATACGACTCAAAATCAAGAGCGGCAATAAAAATTAGAATTCCAAGAGATTCAAACCCCTCAGTAAAATCAATAACCGATCTATGGACCGGAGCACAAATTCATGAAAGGGAAAACCATGAGATGTTCGGAATAAAATTTACCGGAAACCCAAATCTAGATCCACTTTTCCTCGAAGACTGGAAAGAAATCCCGCCCTTAAGAAAAGATTTCAACGCTCGAGAATACGTCAAAGAAAAATACTACGGAGGTAAGTATGAATATGGCGAGTAAAAAATCAGAAAAAGAAATCTCGTTTAAAATTCCTTTCGGCCCTCAACATCCTGCCTCCGGACATTTTCACGCGTCCGTAGAAGTAGAAGGTGAAAGAGTTGTTGATCTCAAACCTTTTCCCGGATACCTTCACAGAGGATTTGAAAAATTAATGGAATACAGAATTCATCCTCAAAATTCTGCTTTAGTCGATCGTATTTGTATTCTAGAACCGTATACTTGGGAACTAGGATATGCGAATGCTATAGAAAAACTTAGCGGAGTTGAAGCTCCGGAGAGGGGAAAATTCATAAGAACCATCATGACGGAACTTGGAAGAATATTAAGCCATGTGACATGGATCGGAATTTTATCTCTTGCACTAGGGCATGAAAGTGCAAACAAAATCGGGTTCGGAGACAGAGAAAAAATACTCCAGCTGAACGAGATAATCTCCGGCGGTAGATTATACCCATGCTATATAGTTCCCGGTGGGGTTAGAAGAGATATTACAGAAAAATTCATAGAAAAAACATTCGAAGTGCTGGCCTATTTTGAGGAACAATTAAAACTCTACGATTCGCTTCTTTTCAAAAACGAAACATTTATCGAGAGAACCAGAGGAGTTGGAGAATTTCCATCTGCTGACAAAGCGATAGAACTCGGTGCCAGTGGTCCAAATCTCAGAGGTTGCGGTGTTAAAGCAGATTTAAGGAAAGATGAACCTTATGACGCGTATCCCGAAACTGATTTCACTGTCCCAGTCGAGAATGGCAGAGATGCATATGCTAGGTCCCTTGTCAGAAGAAGAGAAATCCCTGAAAGTATATCTATAGTAAGACAATTGCTCGATAAATTACCGGACGGAAAGTTTAGAGCTAAAACCCAATCCCTCTTTGCGAAATCACCAGAAGGTGAATCTCATTTCTGTTTGGAATCAGCTAGAGGTGAGGGTTGCTACCATATTGTGAGTGACGGAAAGAAAAACATATACCGGGCTAAGGTTAGAGGACCTAGCTTTTCACATGCCCTTTCCGAATTCCCCTACCTCGCTGTTGGAGGCGAAATAGCGGACGTTCCCATAATTTATTGGAGTTTAGATTCTTGCCCATCGGATATGGATAGGTGATCAAATGTCAGAAAATGAAGATGGAAAGTTAAAGGATTTCATAAAAAACAAACTGGCTGGTGTATTTAGACCATTTAAAGTTCTAAAGAATCTCTGGAAGGAGCCAATGACTTTGGAGTTCCCTGCCGAATCCTTAGAGCCCGCAGAAGGATACAGAGGCAGACATGTTTTGGATGAGGATAGATGTGTAGGATGTGGCATATGTGCTTCAATTTGCCCGAACGAGGCGATAGACCTTGTGGATTGGAACAAGAAAAAATATCCTGAAATAAACCTTGCGAAATGCTGCTTCTGCCAGCTTTGCGAGGAATACTGCCCGAGAAACGCCCTCAACCTCTCAAAAGAAATCATGCTCTCCTACATGGAGAAATCTGAAGTTGTTTTCGGACCTGAAAAACTGAGTCAATCCCCATAATTCGCAGAGGAAAAGAAAGAATGAAAGGAGATATGTATTTAGCTAGATCTAAAGAAGAAAAAACAAAAAGTAATGCAGAATATGGCGGCGCTGTAACTGCTCTTCTAAGATGCTTACTGACGGAAGATATTGCAGATGCTGTGCTTACGGTCAAAACAAAAGGGAATAGGTTTGAAGGTTTGCCAGTTCTCATTTCCGAACCAAGTGATTTAGAGGAGACTGCAGGAACTTTACATTGCGTTTCGCCTAATATTCCCAGATATCTTAAAGAATATTGTGATGGAAATTCCGATAGCAAAATTGCTGTAGTCGGTAAACCCTGCGACATCAGGGGAATTATTGAAATGGCCAAAAGAGAAGCAGTCGATATAGAAAAACTTTTCCTGATAGGCGTTAACTGCACAGGAACCATGAAACAATCGACTGCTAAAAGAATGTTTGAAGAAAAATTCAAGGTGAATCCTTCAGATGTTGTAAGAGAAGAAATTGAACCTGAGGAAAACAGAATAAAAATTAGGTTGGAAGATGGGACTGAAAAAGAGAAAAAACTTGATGAACTCGAAGAAGAAGGGTTTGGTAGAAGAGAGAACTGCAGAAGGTGCGACATCAATATTCCTAAGTCTGCTGATCTAGCTTGCGGTAAGTGGGGAGTTGAAGATGAAGAAACCACATTTATAGAGGTTTACTCGGAAGAAGGTTCAAGTCTAATTGAAGACGCTAAAACTCATGATTATATAGAAACTGAGAATCCAAGTGACGAAGCAATAGAGAGAAGAGAAGAAAAAAATGAAGAAGCAATTCAAAAAGCTGTTGAATGGCAGGAGGAAACGTTTAACGAAATTCAAGATAAGGATTTAGATGAAAAATATGATTACTGGATAGATAATTTCGATAGATGCATCAAATGCTTCAGCTGTCGTGACGCATGCCCAATCTGCTACTGCGAGGACTGTATCCTAGAGGTTCATAATGATATGGTCCCGGGAGGGGGAGAACTGCCTCCCGAGTTTTCCTTCAGTATGATAAGAGTGACTCATGTTATGGATTCTTGCGTCAACTGTGGACAGTGTGAAGATGTTTGTCCTGCAGAAATACCCCTGTCCCGATTAACCTTCATGATGAACAAAGAGCTAGAAGATATTTTTGGTTACGAACCTGGAGTTGATTTAGAAGATGAACCACCGCTGACACACGCCTTCGACGATGAGTTGGAAATAGAAGACACCGAAATAAACTTTTCTGAATTAAAAAAGGAGAAAGCGTAGCATGGAAAATTTTGAACCAAGAATAGTCGGCTTCGCATGTAGATGGTGTGCATACACTGCCGCCGATACTGCCGGGACTAGCAGGAAAAAGTATCCTCCGAATGTTACTTTCATCAGAGCACAGTGCACCGGGAGGATAAGCCCATCTCTAATCCTCAAAGCATTTGCCAGAGGCGCAGACGGAGTTTTAGTAGCCGGTTGTCACCCTGGTGAATGCCACTATGAGAGAGGAAACCTCTACGCCAGAAGAAGAATAACTGAGCTGAAACCATTTTTAGAAGCTATCGGAATCGGCAAAGACAGACTAAGATTAGAGTGGATAGGTGCATCCGACACTCCGAAGGTCCCAAAAACTGTGAAAAGTTTCACAGAAACCATAAGAGAACTAGGTCCAAGCCCATTGAGGAATCATCAATGAAAAATAACGAAAAATTCAGAACGGTACCGACCATTTGCCCTTTTTGCGGTACGGGTTGCGGAATTAATCTTATCGTTAAAGAAGATAACATAGTTGGAGTAGAACCGAGACAAAACCATCCTGTAAATGAAGGTAAAAATTGCTCCAAAGGTAGAAACGCCCCTGAATATCTCAGAAGCGACAAAAGACTAACCAAACCACTGGCCAAAAAAGAAGGAAAATTCCAAGAAACCTCTTGGGAAGAGGCTCTCAGCATAATATCCCAGAAAATATCAAATGCTGAGGGTGACTCCGTAGGATTCATTAACTCAGGCAAAATGACTAACGAAGCACTTTACACCATGCAAAAATTAGCAAGAATAGCCACAGGTAAAAGTAACATAGACAATTGCTCTAGATTCTGTCACTCCACAACAGTTCCTGCACTCTCCTCAACCGTAGGATCTGGAGCTATGCCCATTTCTTCAATAAGCATAGACCAAGCCGACTGTATATTCTTGGTAGGATCAAATTTAGCTGAAAACTATCCATTACTAGCAAGGAGAGTCACAAAAGCTAAGAAAAACGATGCAAACGTAATCGTTGCAGACCCCAGAAATACCGCATCTGCAAGAAACCTCGCTGATATTCACTTGAAGTTAAACCCAGGAACGGACATATCGTTAGTAAACTCGATGATGAAAATAGTCCTAAATAAAGAGTTGGAAGACGACGAATTTATCAAGGAAAGAACAAAGGACTTTGAAAAATTAAAGACCCATCTATCAAATTTAAACCTAGAAGAAGCAGAAGAAACAACGGGAATATCAAGCGATAAAATTTCTGAAGCCGCTGAAGCTTACGCTGAAGCTGAAAAAGGATGCATCCTGTTTAATGCAGGAATTGCACAGCATCGACATCCTCTAGCTGTCGGAAATATTCAAGCTCTAGTTGACCTAGCACTAATGACCGGTAATTATGGAAAACCAGGAACAGGAGTAAATCCCTTAAGAGGTCATATCAACGGAGAAGGTTTCGGAGATATGGGTCCTGTACCTCCAAAGTATCCAGGATTTAGAAAGATAAACGAAGAGAGCGCGAAAAAGTTTGAGGATTGGTGGGGTGTGGAAGGACTCCCAAAAGAACCGGGAATGACGTATATGGATATTGTCAAAAACTGTGAAATTATTTACGTTGCGGGTGGAAACCCGATGGTTTCAGCGCCAAACACCAATGGAGTAGAAAAAACACTCAAAGAAAAAGAATTGCTAGTCGTTCAAGATATACTCATGACAGAAACAGCAAAGCTAGCCGACATTATTCTACCAGCTGCAGCATGGTCCGAAGAAGAAGGTACAGTTACTCAAGTCGACAGAAGAGTTCAAAAAATGAATAAAGCAATTACCCCTCCGGACAGAGCTAGGCCTGACTGGAAGATTTTTTGCGATCTAGCCTCAAAAATGGGGCTTGAGGAAAAATTTGACTATGACTCGCCGGAAGAAATCTTTGAGGAGATAAGAAAAATTATTCCTCAATACAGCGGGATAAGTTATAGTAGGTTGAAAAAAGCCGGCGGTATTCAATGGCCTTGCACTTCGGAGGATTCTCCCGGAACTGAGACATTTTATGAAGATGAATTCAAAACAGATGATGGTCTAGGTCATTTTAAGGTTCTCGAACATACAAACCCACTTGAGGTTACAGATGAAGAATATCCTTATATTTTCACTAATGGAAGAGTAATATTCCACTATCATACTGGAACAATGTCCAGAGAGATTAATAGATTAGATGAAGAAGTGGGGAAAGGCTTCGCTGAAATTAATCCCAAAGACGCGAAAGACCTCGGTATTGAAAACGGTGATGAGATAACTCTCGAGTCTAGAAGAGGAAATATACAAGCTAATGCAAGAGTAACGGAAGACATATTAGAAGGCACTGTCTTCCTACCTTTTCACTTCTCTGAAAGTGCTGCCAATGTATTAACCGGACCGGCTTCCGATCCCCCCTCAAAGATGCCGGAATTCAAGTACTCCGCAATAAAGATAAAGCCTGAGTGAAGAGATAAAGAAGCATCTTAACTCTTAATTTTAAGCTTTTTTGAAAAATTAGTAAAATAAGATAGAAAAATAAAAAAATAGTTTGAAACAGTTAGCGCAGACCTGCACTCCCCTTATCCACGATAATCACACCCTCGAAAACAAGTTTAAACTTACTCTTCTACTGTTATAGCTTCCTGCGGACATGAAGCTTCACAAGCCATGCAAGCCACACATTCAGGAACTTCGTTCTCTATAACGACATCAACTGCCCCATCCTCATCATTAACCTCATCATAGAACTGATCGATCGCTTCTTCATTATCAATCTCCTCATCAACAGGCTTGCACCAATTATCGTTCTCGCTTGTTTCAAGAACCTCCACTGGACAAACATCGACACACTCCCCAATTCCTTCACACTTACTATAATCAAAAATCAACTTTGCCATTTACTCACCTCCTTTTTAAATCTTATTTTCAGAACCAACCGATTCCTAAAAAACCAAAACAAGAAATACCACCTATTTAGAACTTTTTTCTTAAACCTCTTTAGCAACAATCCGACTTGAGGTCCCGCCCTCTCTAACATCGTGAAGACTTTCGTCTGCCAATCCAGCCGCTTCTTCGGCAGTAGCCCCACAGCCAATCCCCGCTTTGAGTTCAACACCTGTCTTTTCTCTAACTATCGCAAATGGTTTTTCAAATCGTTTTTCCGCCAACCCGTTTGAAAGAGCCATAAAATTATCACCGCCGATATAAAATTCTAAAGCACCAAGTTTTTCTAACTCTTCGCCAAGAGTTGAATGCACTTTTTCTATAAGATTATAAGTCTGATAGAATGATTCGCTATCAGTAAGAGAACTAACACGGTTTATATCTATATGCGCTATTCGAACCCAACTCTCATCGCTCCTACTTAGAGGCCTACCAGCTAGTACTTCCTTTCTTTCGGAAGATTGACAACTTCCCTCTCTTTGAAGAACTCGGCTGGCCCTTTGTTGTGCAATACGCGCAGTCTCGCCTACACTAATCCCCATACTCACGGTGACTGGATATTTTTCGGAAATGTTTTTTTGGATATTTAAGTGCTGATCGAGAGAAATTTGGTTTGATACAGCTAGAATGTTGTCAAATCTAGCGAAGAAGGCTAAACCGCCTCTGGAAGAAAATTCATCCACGAGATCTGCAAATAGTCTCGCTTGGAGGGTTTGGAGTTTAGCCTCTGGTTTGGGTTCTGGTGAAACGGTCCATGGACCGTAATTATCGATCTGAACAAGCGTTACTTGGATTTTTTTCAACTCTTCCACCTACGTTATCAAATTCACACTTAAGAATATATATTCGTTACGTTTAGTTAATGAGGTACTTCTGAGATACAAAGCTACAGTTGAAACTAAGAAGAATTTATCATTTTTTGAAGCTTATGCTCTACCTCGCTTAACCGGTCACCTATCTTCTCAGCTCTTATCCTTAAAGACCGAAGCCCTTCATCTCTAGACCCAACATATTTTTGCTGAACTGGTGCCATTCTAATAGCGTTTTGGGGGCAAATCTCTTTACAGATGCCACAAGCAATACACCTATCATAATCAATCTTAGCTATATCCTCCACACATATAGCACCTGAAGGACAATTCTCCGCGCATAAACCGCAAGCTGTACAAGTCTCCTCATTAACCGTTGGTTTTACTTCCAAATTCTGCATACACCCACCATAAATAAAATCTGAATACACGAAGGTTTCAACAAGACGACAATAAGGTAAAAATTTACCCCATATATTTCCCATCCCCATCTACTACCTTAGTTTAAACAAATCAGCTACCCCTCTCCTCCTCTTTTGAGTTTCTTCAACTTATCTAAACCAACCACATCCTTCACCTCCTCTTTCTCCGCACTGTAAACCGTCCGAACTTTCATTCCTCCGAATTCATCTTCAACTTCTTGCAATTCCTCCGGCGTTAAAGGCCTAACTGGACAGTTCCTCAGTGGAGTATTAAGTTGAACTTCATTAGGGTCAATAGATTGGATAATTTCGGCCATTTTTTTGGAAAAATTCAAATTTTCGGGAACAAACATAACCTCGATAGCGAATTTTCCTTTAAACTCCTCTCTAAACTTTTTCATGCCTTGAACCAAATCCTGAAATCTAACCTCCTCGCTGGGATTATTTATCTTTTCTAAGAGTTCTTGGTCTGAAGCGTCTAGACTGCCAATAACAATGTCGGCCTGGGCTAAATCTTTCCGAACGCTTTTTTTATTCATGAGAGAGGAGTTTGTAAGAACGGAAACTGGAAGGTTAGCACTTTCTCTCGCAACGTTTATCGCTTCCCCAAGATTTTTAGCGAGTGTAGGCTCTCCAGTTCCAGACATAGTTATTATATCTGGATCAACCTGGTCGACGGCTTTTTTCAACTCTTTCTCGATCTTATCAGTGGGTAAGAAAATCCTCCTTTCAACGGTTTTCTCTGTAGTTTTTCCAAGCGAACAATACGTACAGTCGAAGGAGCAAATTTTTTCATCTTCCCGACATATTAAGTCAACTCCTAGTGACTTTTTCAACCTCCAAGAAGAAACCGGACCATAAACTATCTCCACGCTTTCACCTTCCCAACCTTATTTCTGATCCTGCAGACACCTCAACAAAGGATTCAGGATAAAGTTCTCTTATCTTATCTTTATTCTCTGTACAATGGGTTGCGGCGATAAATTCCAATCCCTCTAAGACTTTATAATCTTCAAAATCGTGAAGTCCTCCAATTATTCCATAAATTTTCCCTATATCGGATGCAGCAGAAATGATTTTAGGAACGCCAGGGTGTGAACAACCTGCGATGATTATTAAACCCTTCTCCAGTTCTAGCGCCAGAGCTTGTTCCTCAATTTCGTTTTCGAGTTCACCTGTGGTCCAAACTCGATTAGTTACTTCTTGCGATTCCTTAATTTCGTGAAGGTCAACTCGAGTACTCAGCTCCTCTTTCAAATGATCAGAAAAAGATCGGGGAAGAAAGACACTCATGCCTGACCTCATTATATGAGTCAAACCGCCTATATGATCCCAATGAGCATGAGAGAGTACAACCTTATCAATTTCTTCAGGTTTGACGCCAAACCTATCCAAGTTGGAGACTAATACATTGCCATCCCAACCAGTGTCAAAAAGTATTTTCTCATTCTCAGTCTCTATCAGAGCAGAGAATCCCCAACCAGCCTCAAAATCATTCATCGCTTCATTATCATAAACAATTTTTAAATTCATTTTGAAAACCTTCAATAAACATAACTATAATCATCTGAAAGATCTAGCGATACTTTTCTAGATACGGACCCGAGCTTTCTAGTTCCGCCACCCTGAGAGATTATCTTCAAAGCTTTTTCAAAATTTTCCACAACCATTCCGGCGAGAAAGGTTACACCCTGACTTTCAAAAATTTGGGTAGCTAGGGGAGTCGTAGGTCCCAGAATAGCAATCTCTCTAGCATTCCTAGACAAATCAATCAAATGATCAATAGTCTTATTCACAGTAGCAGTTCCAGTGATAATAGAAACATCGACTTCAGGGAGAATCGTCTCCGCCGCCCAGTCTGGATAAATATTATCTTCCCGAGGATTACGCTCAAAAACATAAATTTCTAAATCCTTTTCCATTTTTTTCACAACTGGTTTAAAATTTCCAACCATGCCAACTTTGTCACCAGCCTTGATATCCAAAAAATCCAACATAGGTCCTTCCTCACCTTCAACATTGTCATTCAGTATGGCGTTTATTGTTGCAACACCAATCGAAGAATCTACTGACTTTGACGAAGTGGCTAGTCTTGCCAATTCTAATGCGCTTTTTTCCAATTCCCCAGCTTCATCAATAACTTCACAACACTCAATAGCTTCTTCACCAAATGACCTTGCAACCCCTAGTCTTTCATCCTCCAGCAAGACACCTGTGTATCTAAGCCCTATTCTCACATCTATGGCTTTTTTATCTTCTAACTCCCCTTCAACTTCTTTCAAAAGCTCTTCAACAATCATTCAAACTACCTAAAAACAATTCTAAATTCAGAGCGAAGATTGAATCTTTCTCCAAACTTTTTCAATTTCTTGAGAAAGATCTGAATCCGAGTACTCAACAATCGTCTGTTCGCTAACCATTGCCTCAGTAGCTACATCATCATATGGAAGCTTACCTAAAACCGGCACATCAAGAGACTCGCAAAGTTGCTCAATCTCTTTAGCCTTTTCCTCGTTAACATCAAACTTGTTTACACAAACAGAAGCACTTATACCGAAATGATTCGCAACCTCTAAAACCCTCTCCAAATCGTGAATACCTGAAACAGTAGGTTCCGCAACTACAAGAACTTGATCTACACCTTTTATAGAAGCAATGACCGGACATCCAATTCCAGGCGATCCATCAACGATAATCAAATCGTCCTGCCCCGCCATCTCTTGAGCTCTCTGCCGTATCTGAGTGACCATTTTTCCGGAAGCTTCCTCCCCAATCTCAAGCTCTGCGTAAACCATAGGTCCAAAACGTGTCTGCGCCTTGTAAACAGTTCCTGTCTTTTCATCCCTCATCTCAATAGCGTCTTCCGGACAGGCGAACGCGCAAGCTCCGCACCCTTCACACTTGGTTTCAATCGGTTTCATTTCCTCACTAACTG
>CAYSUV010000008.1:0-13937 GCA_964434275.1 Hadarchaeota archaeon (SeqCode)
GAGGTGGTTTATTACGGTGGTAGCCAAGCTTTTGTTCAAGAGGATAATTCCTTTAAGAAAATTGGGATTCTTTTATTGATGCTTGATAGGAATGGGAATTTGGTTGGGATAAGGGATGGGATAGGGGGTAATGGGTATAATCCCCGAACGTTCGCTCAAAAAACTTTAGTTCTTCATTATAAGGCGAAAGGTTTCGAAGAACGGGGTCTTATCATGATGGCTAAGAATGTTCCATATGTTCGATATGGAGAACAACCTGTTCCGCTAGTTTCCCGGGTTTTGCACGACTATAAAATCCCTAACTATCTGGAGGAGAAAGTCTCCAAAACTCATTTCACCGTTGTAAAAATTAACAAGAACCAACTATCCTAAGATTCCAAAATATTGGAGGTAAATAAGATGAAAAAACCTCGCGGAACTCGAGATCTTTGGGGGGAAGAATTGAATCGGGTGAGAGAAGCCCAGAAAAAACTAAAAGATATGTTTAAACGATACGGTTATGGTGAAATAGAAACCCCTATTTTTGAAAAATTAGACTTATTTACCCAGAAAAGCGGTTCTGAAATAATGGACCAAATATATTATTTCGAAGATAAGTAAGGTCGCCAACTTGCACTCAGACCAGAACTTACAGCCCCCTCCATTCGCCTATATAACAATGAGTTCAAAAGAGAACCTAAACCTGTAAAAATATTTTACTTCGGGCCTTGTTTCAGGTACGAGCGTCCGCAGGCAGGTAGGTGGAGACAATTCCTACAAGCTGGTGTAGAGCTTATAGGTTCTGAAAGACCGGAGGCTGATGCCGAAGTTATTGCTCTTACAAATGATGCTTTGATGGATATGGGATTGAAGGATTATTCTCTGCGTTTAGGCCATATCGGTTTGTTGAGAAGTTTGCTTAGATCGGGTGAGGTTTCAAGGGAGGAACAAGACCCTGTTTTGAGGGCTATTGATAGTGATGATGAGGATCGTTTGGAAAAGTCGCTTGATGAGTCCGGGATATCGGATGAGGTCAGAGAAAAAGTTTGGGATTTGATAGGTCTTCGAGGGGATTCTGATGATGTTGTTGATGAAGCGGAGTCTTTACTTGAGGGTATTCCTGAAGCAGATGAGATAATAGATAACTTTCGAAGTATTTTAGAAAGGCTTCATCAGATGGGTGTGAAGGATTATGAGATTGATTTCGGAGTTGCTAGAGGTTTGGAGTATTACACTGGATCAGTTTTTGAAGTCTACTATAATAGTGACCAATTGGGTGGGGGTGGGAGGTACGATGACCTCATAGAGTCCCTCGGAGGAGAATCGGAACCAGCTGTGGGAGTAGGTTTTGGAGTAGATAGGATAGCAAGAGTTTTAGAAGAAATAGAGGAAAGGGAGGAAGGTCCAGATTTGGATGCTATGTTGTTGCCCACAGAGGATTCGATGCTTAAAGAAAGTTTGGGATTGGCAAGAGAACTTAGAAAAGAAGGATTTAGAATCGGCATAGATTTGATGGGCAGGAATCTTAGCAAAGCTCTTAGTTATGCAGATTCTAGAAATGCGAAAAGAGCTATTATTGTGGGTCCTGAAGATATGGAGGAGGGTAGGGTTACAATTAAGAATATGGGTACGGGGGAGCAAGAAAGGGTTTTTAAGGAATCAGTATTACAAAGATTAAAATCTCGTTTTTAATTCTCAGGTAAGTCTTAAGGTGCTTTGAATTGGTTTTAAGTGAGCTCAGAGACCAAGTCAAACCGTGGGTTGAAAAATCGGCAAAACCTTTTCTTCGTTTAGGTATCACTCCTAACCATATTACTCTAATAGCGCTTATAGTGGGAATTTTTGCTGGTTATCTTTTTTTTCTAGATATGCCTATCTGGGCTGGAGTGGTTATTCTGATAGGTGGTTATTTCGATGTGCTGGACGGTACGGTGGCTAGACTTACAGGTAAAGTTTCAAAAATTGGCGGAATTTTGGATTCTGTAGGTGATCGAGTTACTGATGCTTCTCTTTATATTGGAATTATTGGGGGTGGGATGGGTAGTCTTGTAGGTGAGCCTTTTTGGATTTTGCCTTCCTTTGCTTTGATAGGTAGTTATCTTGTGAGTTATGTTAGGGCGAGAGCAGAGTCAGCGGGTTCGGGAAAATTAGATGTTGGAATAGCTGAAAGGGCTGAAAGATTAATTATACTTGCCGTGGGTGCGTTTTTGGGTTATGTTTCCGTTGCTTTGGTGATTATTGTAGCACTTACGATTTTTACTATAGGTCAGAGAATTCGGGTAGCTTATCTAAGATTTGAAGAATCTTCCCAAAATTAGTATTTTTCTTGGTTTGACTTTAATCCGCAAAACTTAAAGAGGCTCTCTTCGTGAAGTATTTCGTGTAGAACCTCTGTAGGTGTGAAGATGGGAGAATTAAATGTTGCGATAGCAGGAGTTGGGAATTGCGCTTCCTCTCTTGTTCAAGGAGTGGAATATTATAAAAACGCTAAAGAAGGCGCTCCTGTTCCAGGACTTATGCATGTTGATTTTGGCGGATATCATGTGGGAGATATTAATTTTTCTGCTGCTTTTGATGTTGATGCGAACAAAGTAGGAAAAGATTTGTCTGAAGCTATTTTCACTAAACCAAACTGTACTGAAAAGTTTTCAGACGTTCCCTCTTTAGATATTGAAGTTTTGAAAGGACAAGCTAAGGACGGTCTTGGAAAATATTTGAAAGGTAAAATACCAGTGGACAAAACTCGAGACCCAGCTGACGTAGCCGAGGTCCTTAAAGAGACTGAAACTGATGTTTTGATTAATTATATGCCTGTCGGAAGTTTTGAAGCGACGAGACATTACGCTGAACAAGCATTGGAAGCAGGAGTAGGTTTTGTAAATTGTATTCCCGAATTTGTAGTTTCTGATAAAGACTGGGCAAAAAAATTTGAAGATGCTGGAATCCCTTGCGCAGGAGATGATATAAAATCTCAAGTTGGAGCTACAATTCTACATAGGACGATAACTAATCTGCTCAAAGATAGAGGTGTGAAGGTTGAAGAAAGTTTTCAATTAAACGTAGGAGGAAACACCGACTTTCTAAACATGTTGGAAGAGGAACGATTGAGCACAAAAAGAACCAGTAAAACCGAAGCAGTGTCATCCCAAGTTCCTTACGAAGTACCGTTGCGAATAGGCCCCAGCGATTATATTCCATTTTTAGATGATAACAAGGTTTGCTATATTTATGTGAAAGGTAAAAAGTTTGGAGATGTGCCCCTCACTATAGATGCTAAATTGTCTGTTGAGGATTCGCCGAATAGCGCGGGTGTTGTAATAGACGCTATAAGAGCTGTGAAACTAGCAAAAGATAGGGGAGTCGGAGGGCCTTTGACTAGTATTTCTGCTTATTCGTTTAAGCATCCTCCTGAGCAGATGACAGATCCTGAAGCAAGGGAGGCGGTTGAAGAGTTCATAGCGGGTGACAAGAAAAGATGACAGTTCAGTTGGATATGGTCGTCGCGGGACATGTGACAGTTGATGTTAATGTTCTTCCTCACGGGGTGGTGGAGAATGTGCTTGGAGGGACTCCTACCTATGCGGGTTTTGCGTTGACGACTCTCGGCGAGGAGGTTGGAGTGGTGTCTAAGCTGGGTCAAGATTTTCCGGAGCATTTCCCGCCGCTTTTCAGCAAATTTGGTCTAAACACGGAAGGTATACTAGCAACTTCAGGAAAGACTACAAAGTTTGAAAATAAGTACAGTGAGGATGGCAGCCGGAAACAAACTTGTGAGGAAGTTGCAGATTCTATAAGGCCGGAAGATATTCCGCAAGCTTATCTCAATGCTCAAGGTTTTTATGTTTCTCCTGTGATGGATGAGGTTTCACCGGACACGTTAGCTGAAATTGCAGAAAAAGGAGAAGGTATAACAATGTTTGACCCTCAGGGAGTTTTCAGAAAATTAGAAGATTCTCGAGAAATAACTCTGGAAAAACCCGACAATCTAGAAGATTATCTAAAAAATGTGGAAATTGTGAAGGTCGGGAAAGATGAGTTAGAAGTGTTCGATCGATCCTCCGAAGATTTGCTAAAAGATTTAATAGAAATGGGGCCGGAAATAGCGATATTAACCCTTGGCGGGGAGGGTTGTAAAATCGTTAGTGGTGGAGAGATAACAAAAATTGAGAGTTTAGATGTTAAGGCTGAAGATTTGACTGGGGCTGGAGATGTGTTTGGTGCAGCATTTTTGTCTAATTATCTTAGAACAAATGATTCTGTAGGGGCAGCGAAATATGCTAATGCCGCGGCAGGGTTAAAAGTTGAGTATAAGGGACCCACTGGATTTCCTACAGAGAGTGAGATTAAAGAGGTTCTATGATTTTAAAAAGTTTTAGATACTAGTACAGGTTCACAGTTCTCTTCATTACAGATTGGGCATTCTCCTATTCTCCCCTCTGTTTCAATTTCTCTACCTAAAACGTCTCCTCCGGTTTCCTCTTCAATTCTTAGTCCGCATTTCTTCTTTCCGCACCAAGGAATTTTTACTATACCCTCTCTTTCAGCCAATAGATTTCTAGCCTTTTCTAATCCTTCAACTTCGAAAATACGTTCTTCTTGGTAAGATTTTGCTCTCTCTTTCAAACCCTCAAAAATAGTATCGAACATTTCCTCAACAGAAGTTTGGAGTGATTTTCGAGCTACTTCCTTCCTATCTCCAGTATCTCGACGGACAAGAGTTATCTTATCCTCCTTAACTTCGTTCGGACCAACTTCAATTCTTAAAGGCACCCCTTTCCGTTCCCATCGATAATACTTATCCCCCGGCCTCAAATCTCGGTCATCTAATTCAGTTCTTATTCCGGCTTCTTCTAATTCTTTCTTTATCTGTTCTGCGAATCCTGTGACATCCACATTTTCTTCTTTGTAGGGGATGGGTACGATAATTACTTGGGTCGGTGCTATTTTTGGGGGTAAGCATAACCCTCTATCATCTCCGTGAACCATGATTATCGAAGCAATAGCACGATCGGAAATACCATAACTTGTTTGATAAACGTGTTCTTGCTCTCCCTCATAAGTTTCGAAAGTCAGGTCAAACACTTCCGCAAAGTTTTGCCCTAAGTTATGAGCCGTACCTATTTGCAGGGTGCGTCCGTCAGGTGAGAGTGTGTCGAAAGCTATAGAGTATTCAGCTCCTGCGAAGGTATCCCACGGTGGTCTTTTAGTGATTTTGTATGGAACCGCCAATTTATCATAAAACTCTTTATAAGACTCTACAGCCTCATCAACTTGTTCTTCCGCTTTTTTCTCAGACTCATGAACTGTATGAGCCTCTTTAAAGGTAGTGACTTCACGCAATCTAATCAAGGGTTTAGTCATTTTAGTTTCGTGCCTGAAAATGTTAACAATCTGATATATTTTCAAAGGAAGATCAGTATGAGATCTGATCCATCGGGTAAGCATAGGATAAATTGAGGTTTCACTGGTCGGTCTAAGAGCCAAGTCCACGTTCAGTTCTTTCTTACCTCCATGAGTGACCCAGTAGGCTTCATTTTCAAAACCTTCTATATGTTCGGATTCTTTTTGAAAAATATTTCTCGGGATTAGTAAAGGGAAAAGAACTTCCTCATGATTCTTATCTTCCAACAAGTTCCTGATAATATCCATCGTGTTATTTCGAAGTTTAAGGCCGTAAGGTTTCCAGACGTATAAACCCTTGACAGGGTATTGGATATCCATTATTTCTCCTTCGCTAATGGCATCATTAAACCATTCGGTAAATTCCTCTTCCCACTCTTCTCTCTCCATAAGCTCACCCTAAGAAAATTTCAACGATTTGACTTAAACGTTTACATTTAACACAAAATTTCAACATTAAAAAACCTCGCTAACTTTTAGAAACCAAAAATCTGAGAATCTTAACAATACTTTCGTTGACACCCAGCGGAATCCCATCAACTCTACACTTGGGCATTTTACTGAAACTGTCCACTGCTCCATTATTCACACAACAATCTATCAATCTTCCCTCCAAATCCGAGTCGTGAAGCAAATTCTCATCTTTCAAAATGGACAATGCAGCTACAATCCCATAAGAACCCCAATTAGAAACACAACTAGTCACCAACACATCAGTTTCAGTATTAGAAGCAATGTCCGAACCATGGGAAACCTTTTCTTTAACAACAGAACGAACATTCCCCATACCAATTTCATTACCCCCGTCACCTACACCAATCGTTGAAATATTCTCCCTTTCAGCAAGTCTAAACAAAATATCAACTTTTCCAACAATATCAGTAATATTTTTTCCACCCATATTTCGATAATTCCCCTCCTCATTCAACCCAGGCCTTTCGATTGAGATTAAGAGTTGAGGATCGTATTTTTTGATAATAAACTTGCATTTTTCTTCTGCTTTTTCCAAATCTCTTGGAATGTTTTCTAATTCTATTGAGTCTAGGTTTATTAAATCAGATAACTCACGAAACAATTTAAAGAACGGTTTATCGGAAACTAGTACAGCATTTGATTCTAGCTTTTCCAACGCTTTCGCTAAAACTACCACTCCGGGCGGGCCGTCAGTTTCTGGTTTGCTTTCTGGTAGTATTGGAAAACCGGAGGTGATTATGACGTTTTCATTTTTTTCGTCTAGAGCTTCCGTTATTTTTTCGGAAGCTTCTAAACAGGGTGAGGAGAATTTAGTGTTTTCGTGTAAATGCTTGATTCCTCTGTCGTTTAAATCTAGATTAATTATGTTTTCAATTTCTTGAAATATGTTCATTTGTAAATCCTCTTCCCACTCGAATCCATGAGAGACTTTTTGTATTATCTTTTCCGATTGAGTCCGGTATATTTATTTTTTTGCGTGAAAAAGAGTGAGTGGTTGAGAATTTGAAAGTTAAAAGGCTCAAGAATTTTTTGGAAAAGGAGAATATAGACGCTAGCTTCTTTGAGTTTTCAGAGCCGACACTTACAGTGGAGGATGCAGCTCGACAATTAGAAGTGGAATCTGAAAAAATAGTGAAGTCACTAGTGTTTAAAGACGAAAAAAATAATCCTCTTTTAGCAATTGTTTCTGGAAATACAGAGGTTGATCCGGAAAAATTATCGGAAATTTGTGGGTCCGATGTGAATATTGCTAAGGCTCGAGAAGTTGAAGAATTTTCAGGATATAAGGTGGGTGAAGTCCCTCCAGTGAGTCATGGATTGAAAACTTTTGTAGATTCTAAAGTTATAGAATTCGATAAGATAATCGCAGGCGGAGGATCTACTCATACACTGGTAGAACTATCTCCGGAAGATATTATTGAAGTGACGAGTGCTGAAATAGAGGATATAAGTGAAGACTCAAAGTGAAGTCAATTTCTCATATCCATCTTCTTCAACGACAATAGTATCTTCGAATCTACAACCACCAATTTCGTCAACATAAATCCCTGGTTCGATTGTGATAACCATATTTTTCTCTAAAACATCTTCAGAGCTAGGTGATAAATTGGGCGCCTCATGAATGTTTAATCCGACTCCGTGTCCTATACCATGAAGATAAAATTTCTCTAAATCATCCTTGAACACTTCCCTTCCGGCTTTATCAATATCGCTACAGTCTACTCCAGCTTCTACCTTTTCCAAAGCTTTTTCTTGGGATTTCTTAACTAAATCGATTACTTTTTCCTGTTTTTCAGAAGGGTTTATAGAGAAAGTCCGAGTCATATCCGAACAATAACCTTCCCATCGAGCTCCTAGATCAACGGTAATCAATTCGTTTTTACCTATTTTCTTGCCAGTTGTGGACATGTGAGGGTATAGAGAGTTTTCACCACTAGCTACAATGGTATCAAATGGTGTTCCTTCAGAACCCAACATCCTCATTTCATATTCCACTTCCGCCGCTACCTCAATCTCACTAATGCCAGGCTCGATTACATCCTTGGCTTTTTTCATACCCTTGCTGGCGATTTTTGCGGATTTTCTCAACTTTTCAATCTCTTTAGAAGTTTTTCTTCTTCTTAATTTCCAGATGAGGTCGGGTTCTTTTACAAGATTTACTTCAAAATTTTTCTGAATCTTATCTCTCGTTTCACCCTTCAGATAATCGTAACCCACTGAGGATATTTCCAACTCTTTTAATATATTTCCAATAACCTCTCCAAAAGGACCGATAAGTAGATTTTCTCCTTTTCTAGTAGGAATTTTCGTCTTTGCAAAAGCTTTAACTTTCTTAATTTCACTTTCTTTTCTAGCCCTGTCAAGGTTCATTCTGTTAGTGATGATGATTGTTTCATTTTCGGTTATAACGACAGCCTCTGCCGCAGGAGTTTCCGAGAGATATCTAGCATTTTCCCTGGCTATATAGCCGCCGAACTTGCTCTTAGAAATATTTTTTCTAAAATTCTCGATTTTCATTTTTTCAACAGGTTTGTTTTACTCAAATTATAGTTTTATTTTATTAGATATTTGATAATGGAAAAGGTGGAATTATACTTTTTTTAGACTTATCTCAAATTTCGCTCCCCCCAAATCAGAGTCCTTAGCAGCAATTTCCCCTCCATAGTTTTCAGCTATTCTTTTGACAAGATGCATTCCCAGCCCCGAGCCAGCATTTTTTCCTTCTTTAAATCCTTTTTCGAAAATTTCTTCTTTTATATTATCTGGAATGCCGCATCCATCGTCTTCGACCGTTACTTTTACTTTTTCGTCCCCTTCTTTTGTTGATATTCTAATCTTCTCGCATCCAGCGGCGTGCTGAATCGAGTTTTCGATTAGGTTATAAAATAACTCTTCCAAGAGAGCTCCAGCTAGGACTTTACATCCGCACTCATTGTACTCCATCTCAATATCCGCTTTTTCTGCTTGTGGTTTTTCGTCCGATATGACGTCTCGGATGATTCTATCTAGCGAAACTTTTTTGGTTTCTTCTTCCCTGACTTCCCTAAGAGCTCTTACTTTTTCTACTAAATCAGAACTGTCTTTAATTGCTTTGAGCGCCTTTTTGATGTAGTTTTTCTGTTCTTCAGAAATTTCTGAAGATTTAAGAAGATCTAAATATCCTTCCACTACACTGATTTTGTTTCTTAGATCATGTCTTAGAAGAGTATGGAGAAAGTCTTCTCTTTGCTCTGCTTCCTTTCTTTCGGTTATATCTCTGGTGATTCCAAGCATTCCCACTATGTTTCCATTCTCGTCATATCGAGGTACTTTTGTAGTAGAGGCCCACCATTCTCCTTTGGGACTTGGCACCTTTTCTTCTCTGTCTATTATTACTTCTTCGTTTTCTATTACTCTCATATCGTCTTCGTACATTTCTTCAGCGATTTTTTCAGGATAAAAATCTAAATCTGTTTTTCCAATAATTTCTTTTTCTTCCGCTCCAAGCTCTTCTGCTTTTGATTTGCTGACTTTGATGAAGCGAGCGTCTTTATCCTTGAAGTATATTGTATCTGGAATTCTTTCCAGTAAATCTTGAAATAATTCATTTTCTGGAACTCCTTTTTCTACATTCCTTTCTAATTCTTCGATAACATTTGCGAGTTTTTCCAAATCATTTTCTGAATCTTTTTTTGGAATGTATCGAGTTGCTCCTAGGTTTAGAGCTTTTAGTAAAATATCGTTTTCTTGTGTTTTTGTGAAAATTATGAAAGGGGTATTTTTCCCTTCTTCTCTTAAGATTTCTAAAAATTCAATACCATTAATCTCCGAAAAATAGTATTCAGATATTATAACATCATAGGCAGTTCCTTCTAGTTTTTTTAGTGCGTTTATTGCAGAGGCTACCGTTTCGACTTCGTAGGATTCTTTTCTGTCTTCAATAATTGTTTTAGCTTTTTCTAACAATTCTTTGTCCTGGTCGGCAATCAAAATTTTTACTCTACTCATGTTTGTCCCCCATCGATATTTTATGGGTCAATTATTAAAACGATGTCAAAGTTTGATTTTCGTGTTTATTATTTATCTTTAAGCTTTCTCTTTATTCAATTAGTTATTAGGATATCCCAAGTGTTTTCCCATAATCTTTTCTATTTAGGAAGATTCTTTGTTATTTTGATGACCTCGTTAGAAGAAGAAATTGAAGAAGTAAAGCAAGAAATTAGAGAGACTCCGTATAACAAATCTACGGAAAAGCATATCGGCCGGCTTAAAGCAAAGTTGGCTAGATTGAAGGAGGAGAAGATAGAGAAGGAGAGTAGTGAGGGTGGTGGTGAGGGATATGCTGTGGAGAAGAGTGGTGATGGGACAGTTATTTTAGTGGGATTCCCCTCGGTTGGGAAATCTACATTACTTAATAATTTAACTGGAGCTGAGTCTGAAGTAGCAGACTATGAGTTTACAACTCTTGAGGTAATTCCTGGTTCTTTGAAGTATAAGGGGGCAAATATTCAGATATTGGATGTGCCGGGTATTATTTCTGGCGCGTCTGAAGGAAAAGGAAGGGGAAGGGAAGTTATTTCTGTTTTGAGAAATGCTGATTTGCTTCTTTTAATGATTGATTGTATGGAGCTTGGTCAGTATAATCGAACTAAAGAAGAGATTAGAGACGCTGGGATTAGGTTAGATGAAAAGCCTCCTGATGTTAAGATTCAAAAGAAAGATAGCGGCGGTCTTAAAATCAGTGCTACGGTTGATCTGGATCTGAGTGAAGAAGAGGTAAGGTCTATCTTAAATGAATATGGGATAATAAATGCTGATGTGATTATCCGGGAGAATCTTGACCAAGAAAGATTGATTGATGCCGTCATGGAAAATCGAAAATACGTTTCAGGACTAGTAGTTATGAATAAGATTGATCTTGTTGACGAGAAATATTTTACTGAACTGAGAAACTTCGCAGAGGAGAATATTGAGGAAGAAGTATTATTCGTCTCTGCTGAAAAAGGGGATTTAGAGGAACTCAAAGAAAAAATATTTGAAAAACTCGAATTTATGAGGATTTACTTGAAGCCGCAGGGTGAAGAGCCGGATAAAGATGAACCTATGATTCTAAAAAAAGGGTCGGACATAGAAGATTTGGCTAAAAAAATTCATAGAGATTTATCCAGAAAGTTCAAACACGCTAGGGTTTGGGGAGAATCAGCTAAACACCCAAGTCAACAGGTAGGTAAAGATCACCAACTAGCGGACGAAGATATAGTTACTATTGTGTCTTAATCGGGAAACAAAAAAATTTTATCAATAAAATTTCAACCAGTATAGGGTAAAATGAGTGATGAGGTTTTGACTGAAAAGAATGGCGAGGTATTTACTGTCAAAATAAATAGGCCAGAAGTTGCAAACGCGGTAAACGGCTTTACTGCCGAGAAATTAGCTGAAGCTTTTCAAAAATTTGAGGAAGACGAGACCCTTAGAGTAGCTGTTTTGTGTGGGGCAGGAGCAAATTTTTGCAGCGGAGCGGATTTAGAAGCTGTTCAGAATTTAGATAGTGAGAAGGCAAATCCACTTCATAAAGATATGTCTAGAATAGGCCCGATGGGCCCTACGAGGATGAGTCTTTCAAAGCCTGTTATTGCTGCAATTTCGGGTTTTGCTGTTGCTGGTGGTTTGGAGTTGGCTTGTTGGTGTGATTTGAGAGTTATGGAGGAGGATGCTGTTATAGGTTTTTTTAATAGGCGGTGGGGAGTTCCCTTGATTGATGGGGGTACGCAGCGTCTGCCCAGGTTGGTTGGTTTGAGTAATGCTTTAGATTTGATTTTGACGGGAAAAGAAGTTGGTGCTGAAGAGGCGAAAAATATGGGGTTTGCCAATAGGGTTGTTGAGGAGGGTGAGGCTCTAGACGAGGCTTTGGAGCTGGGGTTTAAAATTTCTAATTTTCCGCAAAATTGTTTGTTGCGGGATAGAGATTCTGTTTATAAAGGATTCGGTTTAGATTTTGAAGAAGGTTTAAAGATTGAGTTTGAGAATGGTTTAAAGGTTATAGAAACAGGGGAACCAGAAAAGGGAGCTCAAGAGTTTTCGAAGGTGAAGGAAGAGGATTAGAATTATAGTTTTGGGTTGGAAGTTTCAGTTTTTGTTTAATATCTTTTCATCCTAGTTTGTGCGGAATTTTTCGTTTTTATCTCTCTGCTGTGTTTGATATTTTGGGTTTTGTGGTCATTCTTTTATTTTATGTTTCTGATTTTTTTTGTAGGTGGAGAGTGTTTATACTCGCTGGCTAAGTATTTAGATTTGAGGGGAGATCTTGGAGAAGAAAAGGGAGTTAAAGAAACGTTATGACTCCACTGCGGAGATTTATGATGAAAGGTATTTTGAGATTCAGTTAAAAAAATTTAGAGCGATTAAAAGTGAAATTGAAAACGTTTCTCGATTATTGGAGTTAGGTTGTGGCACAGGGTTTTTTCTTGAAGAATTTTCACGTTTTTCAGATGAAGTTTATGGTGTGGATTTTTCTATCCGGATGCTTGAAAAGGCTAGGGAGCGTTCTAGTGGGTCTTTTTTAATATGTGCCGATGCCGATAATCTGCCTTT
Source organism: Hadarchaeota archaeon (SeqCode) (assembly GCA_964434275.1). Taxonomy (GTDB): domain Archaea; phylum Hadarchaeota; class Hadarchaeia; order Hadarchaeales; family JAGGTB01; genus CAYLJV01. Next base: position 12,424 of record CAYSUV010000008.1, read on the forward strand.
TAAAAACCAAACTTTTGAAACTGTGGTTTCGCTGACTTTGCTACAAAACATGCCTGATCCTACTCTCACTTTCGCTGAAATTTCTAGAGTTTTGAAGAAAGATGGAAAAGTTATAACTTCAATTCTGGCTAAAAAAATTTCTCCCGATGAGATGGAGAATCAAATGAACTCTGCGAATTTAAAGCCTTTAAGAATAGAAAAAATACCTGAAAGTGAGGATTTGATTTCGGTCGGCAAGAAGGTGGATTATCCCAGTGGGTAAGATGATTGAAGATAGTCGGAATAATTAAAGAATTTAACACAATATGTTATGAGGGATAGAATGACTACCGCAGTTCTTGTAATTGATATGATTAACGATTTTGTAACTGGCGAATTTGAAAATGAAAGGGCTAAAAAAATAATTCCAAATATAAAAAAGATTGTGGAAACGGCCCGTTCTTCTAACAGACCGGTAATATTTGCTTGTGATACGCACGAGGAGGGAGATCACGAATTTTCTATATGGGGTGAGCACGCTGTCTCCGGCACGGAAGGTTCAGAAGTAGTCCCTGAACTAAAACCTGAAGAAGAGGACTATAAAATAGAAAAGTCAAAATATAGCGCTTTTTATGGCACAGAACTTGATTCTTTGCTTGAAGAGTTAGGAGTAGACAAGCTCGTTTTAACTGGGGTATTAACCCACATTTGCATACAACATACGGCTGCAGATGCTTTTTTTAGAGGATATGACATTATCGTTCCTATTGGCGGGGTTGAAGATGTTTCTGATGAGGAACACGAAAGTTCTATTGAGTTTATCGAGAATAATTATGGATCAAAAACTATTGATTATACAAAACTCATAGAAAAATGGTGAATTAGATGTCAAAATTTCACATATCTTCAGATGATGAAATAAAATCAGGAAAAACTACCGACATTTACTTTGCAAGAACAGAAAAAATATTGGAATCGGAAGAAAAGTCTGATAGAGAAGTCGTTGCGGAAGTAACTTCAAGCTCACTCCCCGAAGAATGGCCTTGGGCTATTTTGGCTGGTCTTGATGAGGTTGCTTCTCTTTTTGAGGGGGCGCCTGTTAATGTGTGGAGTATCCCGGAGGGTAAGGTTTTCCGTCCTTATGGTTTTGATGGTGTAAGGGTTCCTTTGCTTGTTATTGAGGGTGCTTATGGTGAATTTTGTTCTTTAGAGACTCCAATGTTGGGTTTATTGTGTCATGCTTCTGGAGTGGCTTCTAAGTCCGCAAGGGTTCGCAAGGTTGCTGGTGATAAAAATATTTTGGCTTTCGGGATCAGGAGGATGCATCCGGCATTGGCGCCGATGTTGGACAGAGCTGCTTATATAGGAGGTTCTGATGGGGTTTCTAGCATTGCTGGTGCTGAAGAGATTGGTCAGGATCCGATGGGTACTATGCCTCATGCATTGATGATTGTTTTTAGGGATCAGGTGGAGGCTTGGAAAGCTTTTGATGATAATATGGCAGATAAGGTTCCAAGAATTGCTCTTGTTGATAC
>CAYSUV010000009.1:0-13858 GCA_964434275.1 Hadarchaeota archaeon (SeqCode)
TCTATATAACGTCCGGCATTCGTTTCCGCAATAGGTCCATGTCCAGGATAGAGTTTTTCGATGTCGAGTTCCTCCAATTTTTTCAACGTAGCTACCATATCTTTTCGGCTTGCTGTGGGTAAGTCCATTCTACCTATGCCGCCTCGAAAAACAGAATCTCCAGAAAAGAGAAGTTTTTCCTCCGGCTCATAGAGAGAAATACTTCCCTTAGTATGACCGGGGGTAGATATGACAGAAAGCTTTTTATCTCCTATCTCTATGCAATCTCCTTCCTGCAAAGTCTTCGAAACTTTGATCGGTTCCAGTTCACCTTGAACCATTCCGGCAAGTATCAAACCCTCATCACCTGAGGCAAGCGCTTCACCGGTTATCTCAGAAGCCATAACCGTACAGTCGGAAGTCTTAATAATCTTATAATCCCCGCCCGTATGATCAAAATGACAATGAGTATTAACCAAAATATCCAAATCATCAAAACTTAAGTCAAAACTTTCCAACTTCCTACTAAAATAATCAAAATTCATTCCCGAACCAGCATCCACCATCAAATTAACCTCACTCTTAACCAGAAAAACATTCGAATCAAACCCCTTACCTGCAATCCAATCAACTTCCACAAAAACCACCTAAACAATATTATCCAAACCTATCTCACTAGCGAATCCAAAAGCTTTCTCCATCTCACCAGAAGAAACCCTACGAGAAATTTCAGAATACTCCCTAGCCCTCCCCTCAGGCCTATACTGGCCCAAAAGATTCACCCTTGTTTTAGGGCCTAATTCTGCATAGATCCATCTGAGAATTTTTTTAGTACAACACTCTAAGTGTTCGGGAAGTACTAAGTGTCGAACTATCAGCTCTGAATCTTCAAAAGCGTATTTATGGTTTCTAGAAACGATATTCCAATAGTCCGGCACTTTTGAATATTTTAGACCACAATCATTATTTCCATACTTGAAGTCGGTTAAATAAACGTCTTGAGTGCCTTTCAATAAGTCCATTCCTTGTTCTGACAGGTACATATTCGAATTCCAAACGCTGGGGATATTTACTTCACACTTATTCAAAGATTTAAGCACGTTATGCAGATTGGGAGTGGGGTCTCCACCTACCCAATTCACATTTCTTGCTCCCCTATCTCTCCTCATCTCCAAAACCAAATCAGCAATCTTCTGAGAGGTATAAAAATTACCCGAATTTGGATTTTGGGAAATATCCCAATTCTGGCAAAACTGGCATTTGAAAGTACAACCACTGAAGAAAATAGTATAAGAAGGTACTAACTCCGATTCTTCCCCAATGTGAATAAACTCAGAAGCTACTCTAGCTTTTTCACCTACTCCGCAAGTACCTTTTTCCCCTCTTCTCCTATTAACACCACATCCTCTTTCGCAAAAATGGCAAGAATTTAAAATACGTTCTGAAATTCCTATCTTCAAATCCAAAAGAGAGGTTTCTGCTTCCTCCAACTCACCCCATTCTATTTTGTCTTGCTCCAATTTTTCAAATACTTCACTAAATCTAGTAAGAGCCGATTTATGTTCCTTCCAAAGCTGTTCTTCTTCAGAATTTAAATCCACATCCGCCCTAATCCTTTTACAAATTCTAAACTTTGCCGGGGATTCATCCCTCACTACAGAAAAATATCTTTCTAATGTCTCTACAGAACCTTCATTTCCCTCCGGACTATAACTCCCAAAGCGGTGCATTTGAACTCTATTAAATTTTTATATTCCAGATTTATTAACGCTCCAGAAATCACAGAACTCTAATTACTTTCCAGGTAAATGAAAAAGGACTCAACATCTTTTAATAACTTAAACCAAATTCAAAACTGGAAATATGAAAGTAATTGGTGGATCTGTTTCAAAAAAACTAGCTGAGAAAGTTTCCAACGAGCTAGACTGCCAATTTGTACCGATCGAAAAAGAACGTTTTCCAGACGGAGAAATCTACGTGCGCATCACTGAGGAAATTAAGGACGAAAAAGTAGCAGTGATACAATCGACCTGCTACCCTCCAAACCAGAACTATATGGAACTTTTCTTACTACTAGATACAGCGAAAGATTTGGGGGCTGAAAAAGTCGATGCGATTATTCCTTATCTTGCATACGCTCGGCAAGACGAAAGATTTAACCCCGGCGAAGCGATTAGTCTAAAGACCGTCGCAAAATTAATAGAAAGTGCTGGCGGCGACGAAATTTTCATGATGGATCTACATGCACATCGAATAGAGAGTACCCCGGAAATATTCAATGTTCCAGCTCATAATCTAACCGCAGCGGGATTGTTAGCGGAATATGTTGATAAAAATTTCGAACTAAAAGAACCAGTGACGCTTGGTCCCGATGCAGAAGCAAAACAATGGGCAAAAAAAGCTGGTGATGCGATAGACGCTGATTGGGATTATATGGTGAAAGAGAGATTTGGCTCTAAGGATGTGGAAATCACTCCTCGCGAGTTGGACGTTGAGGGGAGAGATGTTATGATAGTAGACGATATTATCAGTACGGGTGGTACTATGATGGAGGCGATTGAAATATTGAAAGAGCATGGTGCGAAAGATGTTTATGCTTGTTGTACTCACCCAGTTCTTTCTGATAATGCGCTGGAAAATATCAAGGAAGCAGGTGCTGTAGAAGTAATTGGTACTGACACTATTGGAAGTGAGGTAAGTAAAGTCTCGGTAGCACCCGTGATTGCTGATGCCATTAGTTAGGGAGTCTAATGAAACGACTTACGTTCTTTCTTTCAGGTGAACACCCCACTATTCCTAGCTCGGAAGTAATGGGAGCGATTGAAGCTGAAAACCAGAACTTCGAAGAAGATGAAACATATGACCAAGTACTGTCACTTAACACAAGCGTTAAAGCTTCACGTCTTTCAAAGCGGCTTGGTATGTGTCACTGGATAGGTGAGCATTTTTGTAGTGCTCCTATCAATAATCCCTTTGACTACATTGGAAGTTCGGATTTAGTTGATTTTTTACCCCAATCCAAAACTATAGCTATTCGAGTTAAAAGAGTGAAAGAATACCTACCGGAAGTAAGCACACAAGAGCTTGCAAAGGAAATCGCTGATTTACTTATCGAAAAATACGATTATGAAATTGACTTAGAATATCCGAAAAATGAGGTGGTGGGATTGTTAACTGATGGTAAGTGTATCCTCTCCATATTAAAAGAAAAAGTAGATCGTAAAAGTTTCACAGAAAGAAGGCCTCCGGAGAGAACAGCGGTTCATCCTAGCACGATGCAACCTAATCTGGCTAGAGCTCTAGTAAATCTTGCTAGGACTCCTAGAGATGGTAGTTTCTTAGATCCTTTCTGCGGGGTTGGGGGGATACTCTTAGAAGCTGGATTACTGGGTGCCGATCTTATCGGGAGAGATATTAATGTAGATTTAATTAAAGGGGCTGAGAAAAATCTTCAGGAGGAAAACATACCTAACTTTGACTTGCGTGAGGGGGACGCCAGAAAATTAGAAATCGGAAAAGTAGATGCAATAGCTACGGATCCGCCATATGGAAGACAAGCGAGTACCGGAGGTAATGAAATAGAAGAGCTTTATGAGGAAAGTCTTCCCGAGCTAGCTAGAGTCCTCAAGTCTGGTAAATTCCTATGTATTACTGCACCGAAAAAAATAGATTTAGAGAAAATCGCTGGAAATTTACCATTAGTCATGAAAGAAAAACATGAACAGAGGGTTCATAAAAGCTTAACTCGAAATATTTATGTTTTTTTAAAGAGGAGAAAAGTTTGAAAATAATATTTTTAGGAACCGGTGGAAGTCTCCCGACAAAAGAACGCGGATTAACCTCAATAGCTGTCCGCAGAAAAGGAGAGCTTTTGCTCTTTGACTGTGGCGAGGGAACACAAAGACAAATGACTTGGACTGAAGTAAGTCCGATGAAAATAGACACAATCTTACTCACACATTTTCACGGAGATCATTTTCTGGGAATCCCTGGACTAATCCAAACAATGTCACTAATGGATAGAGAAAGAAAACTTGAAATTTATGGTCCTCCCGGAACGCAAGAAAAAATTTCTAATCTAATTCAAATACCAATATACACTGAAAAATTCGAAGTTGAAATCAAAGAACTAACCCCTGGAAACCAGATTCAGAGGGAAGAATATTATATCGAAACAGCAGAACCGGACCATTCCATAAACGAAATCGCTTATGCTCTAACTGAAAAACAAAGACCTGGAAAATTTTATCCGGAAAAAGCAAAAGAGTTAGGACTTGAACCAGGGCCTGAATATGCACGTTTGCAAAAAGGGGAAAGTGTGAAACTTTCAGATGGTAGTATAGTGAAACCTGATCAGGTTCTCGGACCGGCGCGTCCTGGCCGTAAGATTGTATATTCTGGTGATACTCGTCCTTCTGAGAATATTTGTGAATTAGCTGAGGGTGCGAATGTTCTCATTCACGAAGCTACTTTTGGGTCAGACTTGGAGGAAGAGGCTGAGGTCGCCGGTCATTCTACAGCGAAAGGTGCTGCTGAGATCGCTGAAGAGGCGGGGGTTGATAGGTTGTTTTTAATTCATGCGAGTCCTCGTTATCCTGATCTTTCTGTCCTTGAAGAAGAGGCTAAAGAAATATTTCAAAATACTGTTTTTGCGGAAGACTTGATGGAAGTTGAAGTTAGTTTTAAAGATTAGGCTCAGAAAGAAGGTTAAAATCATCCATTTAGGTCGTATAACCCCCTTATCATCATCGCCAATTAATTACAAATATCCAAGCTATTTTATGGTTTTGCGTATTCAAAATAAGGAATTATTAATAAACAGTTATTTTAAGTCCTTACCTCTATGAAATTGATAAGATGAAAAACAGGAAAGATTTACCAGTTCTCGTAGACCTTCACAAAAACGTGTTTTTCGATGAAGATGAAAAAGAAGTTATCATTTTAGATCGGAGGAAACTTCCAGAAAAAGTTGAACATTACAGATGTAAAGACTATAAAGAAGTAGCCGAAGCCATAGAAAACATGGTTACACAAAGCCTAGGGGTATCACCAGCCGGTGCCTACGGAGTTGCCATAGCAGCACGCGAAGTCCAAGGAAAACCTACCGAAGAACAGGAAAAACAAATCGAAAAAGCAGTCAAAAGAATAAAAAACACAAGACCTACCCAAACATCACTTCACCATCTCCTAGATGAAATGCTAGAAATAGCAAAGGAAAAAATCTCCAAAAACGAAAATCTGTTCAAAGCAATGAAACAAAAAGCCTACGACTGGACAGAAAACCTAATGAAAACCTCCGAAAAACTCGGCGAGTACGCTTCACAAAAAATAGAAGATAATGACACAATCCTAACACATTGTTATGGAGGTCCAGCAATTTACTTCATGGGTGAAATCGCTCGGGAAAACGGGAAAAAAATCGACTATTTTTGCACTGAAACAAGACCCTATCTACAAGGAGCTCGACTCACTTGTTTCGCATTAAGCAACGGAGGTTTTGACGTGACCCTAATTACAGACAGTATGGCCGCCCACACTATGAAAAAAGGGCTTATCGATAAGTTCATAACTGGAGCGGATAGGATTTCTATGGACGGGAGCGTAGCAAACAAAATAGGAACCTACCAGATCGCCCTGGCGGCGGATAAATATGAAATTCCTTTTTACGCAATTTCTTATACTGGGCCCGACCCGGATACTCCTTCTTGGAGAGATATTGAAATTGAAATGAGAGATGAAGGTGAATTAAAAAAATTCAGAGGAATCAAAATCACGCCGGAAAGAGTGAAGGGTTTTTATCCTGCCTTTGATTGCACTCCACCCGAACTTGTGGAGGGGATTGTAACTGACAAAGGCATCTATACTCCAGACTCAGTTGCGAAATACTTCGAAGATTAGTATATGAATAAGATTTATAGTTTTCATTGGATTATAGATAGTTTCTAACCCCTAGATTTTACAAATTTTTTTATTTCCTTCTCAGAAGGTTGCCCATTTCTAGCTCCCATATATTGCACCTTTATAGCCGCTGCAGCCGTAGCGTATCTCACTGTTTTTTTCAAGGGCGTATTTTCTAGATAATATTTATCAAAAACCGCAGCAAAAACATCACCTGCTCCAGTAGTATCCTTAGATTTCACTTCGAATTTCGGGCATGAAACTGTTACATTATTATCGGTTGCTACCGCTCCTTCGGATCCTAATGTGATAACAAAGTTCTTTAAACCGGGAGGGAAGTGTTTAAGAATATTTTCACAATTCGCTTTTTCTTGGAAGATATCTTCAAAAGTCTCTCCGTTCATAAAGCAAACATCGAAAAATTCCAAAATTCCTAAAAGTTCTTCTTTATCTACCCTTGTCAATTCAGCGCCTAAATCTAAAGAAGAGTTAATTCCTACTCTACTAGCCTTTTTTCCAATATTCTTAGCCAATTCAGGAGAAACGCTACTCGCATGAATCATTTCTGCACTTTTCAGATTCTTCTCGCCTATATCCGATGTTTTTAGATAAGAATTAGCCCCTCGATGTTCTATCAAAAGTCGTTCGTATTCCGGTGTCAGAAAAATAAAAGCGAGACCAGTGGAAGAATCTACTTTTTTAACATTAGAAGTATCAACGCCTGTCTCTTCTAAATCCTTAAGAACTTCATTTCCAAAAGAATCATTTCCAACACAGCCAACAAATTTTGAACTTAAACCAACCTTTTTACAAGCAGCTGCGAAATTAGCTCCTCCACCCCCAGGATACTTGCCGAAATCATTGAGTAATGTTTTTTCGTCGGATTTTGGAATATCTTGGAGCCTTCCAATAAGGTCCATGTTTAAATTTCCTACTGAGATAATTTCTTTAGACAAAAAGTTCACCTCTCAAAAATAATTTTCTTTTTTATTATTGATATTTACTAGGTTTTCGAGACATTTATTTTTCAAACTGCGAGTTTAGGAGTGATATATACTTCGATAAAAGCAGACATCAACAACAAAATAATTATTACCATCAATGCTCTTAGCAGAGTTTTCTTGCGGATTTCCTCCCTCATAGTTTTCTTTACTTCCAGAAACTTTTCTTGATGAAGAGGTTTCCAAACCCTATCTGCAAGGGTAAGCCCTACAGAAGCCGCTGCTAAAAGAGTAGGTATTTCCAAAATGCCATGGGGGGCTATCCATTTCAACAAATTAAAAATACCGGCCAACTGATCGGTTAAAGCCTCTCTAGCAAACACAAAGCCGAGAAACCAACCATTAACTAACATAACTAGCGAAGGTAGCCCGTAACTCACAATGAAAATATCTCTATTAATCTTTTCATCAATTTCCTCCAGCTCAGGCTTGAAAAAATCAGTGACCCACCACACAAAACGATCAATAAACTCCCCTAATTTTGAATCATTAAGCTTATTCCACAAAGAAAACTTCTTCCGTCCCCAAATCAATAGAAAAACCAAACCGATTCCGCCTACCGAAGCAAATAAAACAACCACTAAATTATTCAAAAAAATCGCTAAAAATAAGAGCAAAGGTTTAGCGGGAAAAAAACCAATTCTAGCCTCCAAAAAAGTGTAAGCCGTCTTAGCAGCAAGCCCAAAAAACAAATTTGAAACTATCAAAAACAATGCCCCTAGAAGAAATCCAACTAAAAATATTTTCCCTACACGTTCGATATTTCCAAACATTATTATCCTTATTTTCTCTCTTCCCTACCCGGCGCAAGATAATCAATAACCTCCCCAATATCCTCAGACTCGATCAGCACCTCAACAGGGCCTAAAGGTGTATCCTTCCCTGAAAAACTAATTTTATGTACAGTTGCAGCTTGTCTGTTCAAGAAAAATTTAATCTTGTTCCCTTTTTTTCTTTTTTTAAATTCTCTACGCGCAGAATCCCTAATAGCTTGTAAACCTAGTTTGTTTTTGAATTTCTCAAGAGCTGTAAACTCTTCAGATTTGCCCATTAAAAGTTCATCCTTAATTTGAAAATCCAGCTCAGGGAATAACGATTCTACTGCTTCGCGAACCTCACCCGAATCTTCACTCGGACGTATTTTTGCTTTGACTTCAATCCTCATTTTTGTCCTTTATCTCCTCAAAAATTTCCAAAACTTCCTTTTTTAAATCTTCAATAGGTTTTTCATTTACTATTCTATAATCGGCTGAATCCATCGCCTCCTTCAAACCCCATTCTAACTCTCTTTGATCTTTTTCCTTGAATTCCTCAAAGCTTTTGATGTCGTCTTCCCTTTCCCTCCCTTTTATCCTGTCATACCGAACATTAGCTGAGGCCTCTACAGAAAGAAGGAAAAAATTATCCCCAAATTCTTTTTTGTATTCTTCAACTTCCGCAACTCCTCTGATACCATCCACAATTACAATATCACTCTCTTTTCCCTTTTCTCGAATAAGAGGAACACACCGTTTCGCTATAGCTCCCATCCCCTCCTCCTTTCTAAGCTCTTGAGCCACCTCCGCAACATTTTGCTCATTCAAATCAAGGCCTCTCTTCTTAACTTCGTCCCAAACAACATCACCCATCCTGACTCTGGAAGCTCCCCAATTGACAAAGTTAGAAGCTACTTCTGTTTTTCCAGAAGCTTGTAAGCCTACAATTCCGATTATAGAAAAATCATTCATTAGAGGTCAACCACAGTCAAAGTTGAAGTGCTCTTAACTCCATCTATACCTCTTATCTCACCAAATACGGTTTCTGTGAGAAGTTCAAATGATCCAGTCTCTATCCTAGCGATTAAGTCATAAGATCCAGTAACAGCCTCTACAGAGACCACTCCTTTCAAATCTTTAACTGTTTCGAAAATATCTGATGCCCTTCCAGGTTCTGTAGATATTAAACAATAAGCATCTACCATCTATTTCACACTCCATTCAGAGATTATTCTTCTTACTTAAATTTTTACAAACCTACTAAACACTCTCAAGAATAAATAGATTGGTTACTCCAATAATGGTAGAGAATTATCTGTCAACTCTTGAGGATAAGCTCTCGACTCTCCAGGTAAAACCAGAATTTCTGGAAGAGAACCCACTCTACCAACATGTTCTTCTCTAATAACTAAACAACCCTCAATCTCAATAATATCGTCCGCTCTATCGAGACCTCTCTTAATGGAATACTCCACATCCTCTCCTTTAACCTCATTACAAACAGCCGTCGCAACAGCATCTGCGACGGAAGCCTCATCACTTACCACAACTACCGCATCCGCTTCGCCAAAACTCATTGAATGTCCTACAGTTCCTGAACTTGTACATACACCCATTGGCAAATCCTTTGAATTTAATAAGAAGGCAAACTTCCCTGACGCTGGAGAAGCACCTGCAAAAATACCTACTTTAAAATCTTTTTTTCCAGCTATTGCAATATCCCCTCCGTTATCAACTAACATATTTTTCGCCCCATTTTGCAACCCCGCTTCAACTGCCATTTGAGAAATAGAACCTGCGACAGATGCAAAAGGACCAACTTTTGAAACTTTTGAGGATTTTATCATTTCGCTAATAACTCCAGAATAATCATCTTCATGTAAAGGAAGAGGTTCTAAAGAAGTTCGAAACTCCGGTTTTTTGAAGATGAATCTCTCCAATCGTTTCCTCGCTTCCATACTCGCATCAATAGCTGATCTTATAGCTTTCTTCTGGTCTGATTTTATCCTCAATTTCGTTTGCTTATACTCCCATTTTTCTTCGGCCATTTAACCACATCAGAGTTTCCTTATAGAAAGAGCATTTACCGGACATGCAGGTATACAGGCTCTACAATATACGCATTCTTCTTTATCTAAAACTAGAGAATCATCATCCGCAAGCTGAAGAGCATCAGTTGGACAAAGAGAAACACAAGCACCGCAATCTAAACATATTTCCTCATTTAACTCTACTCCTCTAGTGATTTTCTCCGTGTCGACTCCTCTCTCCTCAAAAAGACTTATTACTTTCTCTACTTTTTCTTCCGAAGCATCGATTGAAATGAAAATCTCTCCACCCTCAGGAGTCAAATCAGCGTGTAAAATATTAATCGGAGCATCAGTCTCTTGAATTATGGAAGAAATAATGGGTTTATCCGCCTTTTCAGTAGAATACCTCAAAAGAATCTTCTCAGCCATATCACTAATCACTCCTTATAAGTTTAGAAAGATCTTCACTGGTTATCATACCTTCCAAAAGCTGATTTGAATCCACCACAGGAACTCCGGAAATACCATGTTTCTGCAATTTTCTAGCCACCGAATCAACAGGTTCCTCCTTATGAGCAGTCACAACATTTGAGGTCAATATATCTGCAAGCTTGTCCTTTCCCTCACCCACAGCTATTGCCACATCCCACGAAGTTACAATACCTATCACTTCATCCCCCTCATTCACAACTGGAAGATGATCAAAACCCCTTTCAGCAAAAATCTTCGCTGCTGATTTAATCGAATCCTGGGGCTTTGCAGTCAAAACTTTTCTCGTCATCAAATCCCCCGCAACAGGAGATGCCGAAGCTTTTTTCATCGGATTAAATTCCCTATCCCTAGACAATCTTTCAGAAGGTTCGGACAATAGAAAATCACCATTACTTATCTGACTCTTTAATTCCTTAGAAATCTCTCTAGCCTTCTTCAAACTACTCACGGAACTAACAGGTCTTTCTTTACCCTCCACCTCAACCCCCCCAGATTTCAGTTGCTCGTAAGTCACCTTCCTTAATTCAGGCCTATCTCTTCTAGGAGTTCCATAGTCGAGGATGCTAGTAGTAATATCACTATCACTGACACTGGTTGACTTGGCTAAATTCTCGTTTAGGATAGGTATGGGTATTCCTATACCTACAAAAAGAGATACTCCATAGTTCCTTACAGAAACTCCTCTAATGTAATCTTGATTCATCTCTTTTAGATTCCCCACAGTCATAATAGTTCCAAATTGTTTTTTGGGAGCGTGCTGAGTTCCCTCCCAAAAAATATATCCTTGTGTTCCTCCAAGGAAAATCCGCGTCCCTACACCTATAGTTCGATAATTCGGATCATTATTGAGAGGGCTTAACTCACCTGATCCGGAAAATGAAACATTCCCAAAGTTTGGAAGAAGAGTCCCCATATAAGTATGAATAGTTTCGTCTCTCGAATTCGTTGCAGCATTATATTTTTGATAAGCATTTCGAGGGTTGCACAAGACAGCTTGATTAAGATCTTCTTTAGTAAAACTCGTCTCAATATCTTTACGAGGATAACAATCTGTCCCATAAGAAGTTCCCCTCAAATCGATCTCTCTACCTCTAACCAAATCTTCAATGACATGAGCGCCTCCATACTCAAATCTTTCAGACTCGCTGAGTTTTGTAGCTCCAATATAAGCATCGACTGCAGCGCCTCCCGAATAAGCCTCAACGTCATTCAACCAGACTTTGTTTAATTTTATCGGAGGGTCTGCGTGTCCAAAATTAAGCCACGCACCCGAACTACACATGGCTCCGAAAGTTCCGGTGGTTACCACATCGACTTCTTTAGCCGCTTCTTCCTCTCCCTTTTCTTCGACTATGTCCACCATTTTTTCTGCGGTTACAACGACTGCGTCTCCTCGTTTAATTTTTTTATTTATTTCTGATACTGTTTTGTTTACTTTGTTTTCCGGCATTTTGCTACCCAAATTAGAACATTATCAACAAATACTGCTATTTATATTTTTGGTAATAAAAATTACCTACAGGAATAAAAGTATTTAGGTAAGCCTAAGAACTAACTCCTAACACAAACCAAAAAACCACAAATTCGACCCAAAAACAAGAGATTTACCTGCCGAAAGAAGAATCCGCAGAACCCGACAACTCCCCCTTCTTTCTACCCGCCCTATCCATCACATCCTCATCGATAAAAATATCTGCAGAATTCCTAACAGCCAAAGCTATCCCATCACTAGGCCTAACATCATAAGGAAACATTCTTTCATCCCTAACTAGCCTAAGTTCCGCTAAAAAGGTCCCCCCCATCAAATCATCTATAGTAACACTTTCTATGTCCAAATCCATATCGCACAAAACTTTAAGCATGAGATCATGAGTCAAAGGTCTAGGGGCCTGTTCTCCCGAAACACCAGCCTCTATTGAAAGGGCCTGATCCTTAGAGATGAAAACAGGTAGTATCTCATCTCCACTCATATCTTCAAGTAGAACGGCAAACCCTTGTTCTGTGCTGTAAACACCTTCAACTTTAACTTTGATGGAAGTCAAAACAACACCATTATTCTCTTTCCCAAATTAACTGATATAACTTTTCACGAAGACTTTAAAAACACTTTAGACAAGGCTTCATCCTATGCATATTCTCGAAATTCTGGATTTTTAAAAATATTCAAAATATTTTTTTTCTATCATTAGGGCTAATCCATTTAATCAACTATCACAAATTAAATATCAACATGAAGAAGATATTAGTTGCAGTTGACGGTTCGAAATATAGCAAAAAATCATTTGAATCCGCTTTAGAGGAAGCAAAAGAGCTCGGCGATAAAATAACAATTCTGAAAGTAGTGCCAAGCTATGGTCAAGCCGGAGAAGTTCTAGAAGACGCACTTAAAGAAGAGATTAACTCAGCAAAAGAACTAACTAAAGAATTAAAAGAGGAAGCTGAAGATGAAGGGGTTAAAGCAGAGTCTGAAGTAATAACCGAAACTAGTGCTGTTAATGGAATAGTTAAATACGCAGAAAAAAACGATTTCGACCTGATAATAGTCGGAAGCCGAGGCAAAACAGAGTTAGAGACAATCCACCTTGGATCTGTTTCGGAAGGTGTAGTGAAACGAGCTCATAAACCTGTGCTAGTTTATCGTTAAAATCATCAGAACTGCCTTCTTTTTATGGTCCTATACCCGCACCTCTTCAAGACGAATATGAATCGAGAGGGGAACAGCCGACGAACTTAAAGTAGTACGATTGAAAAAGTCAAGAGAAAGAGTTAAAAATTAATACTCAAAACCAATACTTAAAAATAAAAAAAGAAGCAACTCGGGTCATCTAAAATAAACCCGAGAAACTCTGCAAATCAAAAATAAGGGTGAAAAAATGGTTGATATGGTTGTATGCATTAAACAAGTACCCGCGTCGAATGAGGATATAGAACTAAAATCAGACGGTAAAATCGACGACGCATATCTCGACTACGATATCAATGACTGGGATAACTACGCTCTAGAAGCCGCAGTCCAAATAAAAGAAGAATACGATGGAGAAGTAACTCTAGTAACAATAGGTCCAGAAGACTACGAAGAAACAATAAGAATGTGTTTCGCCAAAAACGCTGATAAAGCCGTAAGAGTTTACGACGAAGAAATAGAAGGAAGCGACAGTTACGCAAAAGCTAAAATCATAGCCAATGTCATCGATGATATGGACCCTGACCTAGTATTTACAGGTCTTCAATCAGCAGATGAAGGTCACGCACAACTTGGAATATCTTTATCTGAGCTTCTCGAACTTCCGCATGCTTCGATGATAACTGAAATCGATTACGAACCAGACGAAGATAAAGCGATTATCAACAGAGAGCTGGAAGGAGGACTCGAAGAGAAAATGGAGATTGAAACTCCTGCAGTTCTTTCGATACAGACAGGAATTAATGAACCTCGATATGCTTCAGTAATGGGAATTAGAAAAGCTAGAGATAAAGAAATTAAACTTCTAGACGCTGATGATTTAGGTCTCGATGAGAGTGAAATTGGTGAAGAAGGTTCAAAGACAAAAATTGAAAAGCTCTTCGAACCGCCTGTAGGAGAAATGGCAGAAATATTCGAAGGAGCTCCTGATGAAACAGCTGGTAAGTTAGCTGAAACCCTAGACAAAAAAGGACTACTAGGAGGATAAAGAATGGTAATGGTATTAGCTGAACATAGAGA